>JBBSVF010000189.1:0-6120 GCA_038233745.1 Gemmatimonadales bacterium | reverse complement strand
TCTCCATCGCAGACCACAAGCGTGCGTCCGCCCTTCACCACACGTCCTGTGGCAACGAACCGCTCACCGATCGCCGGACTCAGCAGATTCACCGAGAAACCCGCACTTACTACTGCCGACTCGGCGGACATCGTCGTGAGCGCCGCGAAGCCGCAGGCGCTGTCGAGCACTGCGGTGACGACGCCCGCATGGATGAAGCCGTGTTGCTGGGTGAGATCGTCGCGGAAGGGTACCTCGAGCTGAACCTCGCCAGCCACCACGCTGTGCAGCGACACGCCGAGAGTGGCCATGAGTCGCTGACGGGCAAAACTTTCGCGCACACGAGCGTCGGCGGCGGAAGGCGAAGTGGGGTTGGATCTCACGCCGAAAGTATACACGCCGCGCTCTCGGTCGGCATCGTTGCCCCCGTGATCAGCCCCGATGCACCATCAGGCGCATCGAGATGCCGTCGTCAATGAGATCCGGCACGCGACCCTCCTCCACGAATCCGTTCGCCAGCAGCGCCTCCGTGCACATGCTCCACGGGGCATCCTCCGGCACCTCTGCCACCAGCATCCGTTCGCTGGAGTCCGCGCTCACCGCCACGATCGCGGTCACCAGCGCGGCGCAGGTCTCGTCGTCGATCGCCATGACCGCGTGCAGCTTCACTACACCCGCGGCGCCGGCCACCGTGCCGAACATCGCGAGCCCGGTAGGTGTCTCACCGGACCACGCGATGATCGCGAGGTACTCGGGATCGTCGAAGCGGAGCGCGGCGTCGAGCTGCTCGATCAGGCGCGCCTCGTAGCGGCTGCCGTCGAAGTGCGACGCGACGAGCGCGCGCGCGGACGCGTGGTCCTCGGGCATCAGTGCGCGGAGCATCGTGTCAAACATGTCGGCTCCTAGAAGTGGATCGCGCGGCCGAGCGCCGCGAGTGCGGCTTCCTTCGTGGTTTCCGAGAGCGTGGGATGCGCGTGCACGGTGATCGCGATGTCCTCGGTGGACCCGCGATACTCCATGGCGAGCACTACCTCGGGGATCAGCTCGCTCACGTTGGGCCCGATCATGTGACAGCCGAGGATCTCGTCGGTTTTCGCATCGGCCACGAACTTCACGAATCCGGTGGTGTCGCCCGCGGTGCGAGCGCGCCCGTTGGCCGAGAAGGGGAACTTGCCCACGCGATATTCCCGTCCGCTCGACTTCACTTCGCCTTCCGTCTGCCCCACCACGGCGATCTCGGGCCAGGTGTAGACGACGCCAGGCACCGTGCGATGGTGCATGTGCACCGGCTTGCCGGCGATCACCTCGGCGGCCACCACGCCTTCTTCTTCGGCCTTGTGGGCGAGCATCGGCCCGGGGGTGCAATCGCCGACTGCGAAAACGTTCGGCAGGTTGGTGCGCTGCTGATCGTCCACGAGGATCTCGCCGCGTTTTCCCATGCTCAGGCCCAACGCGGCGGCGTCGATGCCTGTGGTGCCGGGGCGGCGTCCCACGGAGACGAGCACGTAGTCGCCCTCGATGCGTTCCTCCTTGCCATCCTTCTCCACGGTGACGAACACCGCGTCGCCCTCGCGAGCGCCTCCGGTGACGCGGGTGCCGGTGCGGATGTCGAGGCCTTGTTTGCGGAAGGTCTTGTCGGCCTCCTTTACCACGTCGTCGTCCATGCCGGGAAGGATTGCCGGCAGCAGTTCGACGACGGTGACCTTTGCGCCGAGGCGGCGCCAGACGCTGCCGAGTTCGAGGCCGATGACGCCGCCGCCGATGACAATGAGGTGCTTGGGGACGGCGGGGATCTTCAGGGCGCCGATGTTCGAGAGGACGCGTTCTTCGTCGAACTTGAGGAAGGGGAGTTCGATGGGTACGGATCCGGTGGCAATGATGACGTGTTTGGCCTGGAAGGAGGTGATCGTGTTCTCGGGGGGGGCCCCCCGCACCTCGACAACGTTGCCGGCCTTCAGCGTCCCCATGCCCCTGGCCCAGATGATCTTGTTCTTTCGGAACAGGAACTCGATCCCCTTGGTGTTCTGCCCCACCACGTCGTCCTTTCGCTTGAGCATGGTGCCGACGTCGATCGAGACCTCGCCGGTGCTGATGCCGTGTTCCTTCGCGTGGTGGTTCAGGAACTCGAAGTGCTCGCTCGAGTTCAGGAGCGCCTTGGAGGGAATGCAGCCGACGTTGACGCAGGTGCCGCCGAGGGTATTGTCCATCTCCACGCAGACCACCGAGAAGCCGAGCTGCGCAGCGCGGATCGCGGCGACGTAGCCGCCGGGGCCGCCGCCGAGGATGAGTACGTCAGTCGGGGTGGAGCTGTTGGGCATGGACAGGTGGGGATGCGGGGGCGAAAATATCGTGTGAACGACGAGCGGCTGGACCCCGGAGTCTTAGCCGCGCTCGCCATGAAAGATGGAGCGAATGCCCTGAGAACGGCACTGTCACCCTGCTTGATCTCGAATCTCCGACGCAGAAGTCGTCTCGCCGCGGGTGGAGCGTTCGGAACGGATACCAGCGCGGATGTGGCGGAAACGGCCGGATACCGCCTCCCCAGTGTTTCTGAATCCGGCAGTGTCCGTGGAATCCGTACAATCCGTTCCGAACGCTTTTTGAACTCGGTCAATACCCAGAATGCCGCTTCGCCCTTCGACCATCTTGCTGGCCCTTCCGCTCCTCCTCGCCGCGAACACCGCCGCGGCGCAAGGCGCGACCTCCGACTCCTCGCACGTGCCGATCTCGTGCACCTACCTCACCTGCGCGCTCCGCATGGAGACGGGAATCTTCTCCGCGCCGCGGCTCGTTCGAGGCGCCGCGGGCGGGCCGATCGACAATCGCCTCACGATATTGGGCGGCGGCATCGATCCGCTGCTCGCGGTGAGGCCTCTCGTGATCGAAGGATCGGACTGATGGGTAACGCCCTTTCTCTCGTCGCGGTGCTCGTCCGCGACTACGACCCGGCAATCGCGTTCTTCGTCGACGTCCTCCAGTTCGATCTCGTGGAGGACTTGCCCTCACTCACGAACGACGGGCGTCCCAAGCGCTGGGTGGTGGTGCGCCCCCCGGGGGCGGTCACCGGTGTTCTGCTCGCCCGCGCCGACGGGGGTGAGCAGGAGGCGGTCGTCGGTCGCCAGTTCGCGGGACGGGTGGGATTTTTCCTGCGCGTGGACGACTTTTACGCGATGCACGCGCGCATGATCGCCCGGGGCGTCGAGTTCGTCTCTACCCCGCGCGCCGAGTCGTACGGGATGGCGGCTGTCTTTCTCGATCTCGAGGGTAACCGATGGGATCTCATCGGGCCGGTGGCATGAGATCATCGGCGAGTGGCAATGTTTGCGTCCACGCTTTCCGACGCCTCTCTCCGCACGCACCTCTTCCGCCAGTGCAATGATCCACTCACCCGGAACATTCGTCGTTCGCGCTGTGCACGCCGCGCTCACGCTTGCTGCGTCGGCGTGTGTCACCGCGTCGCCCGTCCCGCCGGTGTCGTCCGCGTCGCGCCCGCTCGAGTCCGCCGAGCCCCAGGACCCGATCCCGGCGCACGACACTCTCACCCTCACCTCCCGCGCCCTCCGTGAGGCGCGCCCGGTAAACGTGCACGTACCGACCGGCTACGTCACCTCGGGCGACGCGCGCTACCCGGTGCTCTACATGCCCGACGGCGGCATCGACGAAGACTTCCCCCACGTCGTCAATACCGTCGACTCGCTGATCGCGCTCGGCCTCATCCGGCCCGTCATTGTCGTCGGCGTGCCGAACACCGAACGCCGGCGTGACCTCACGGGGCCCACGCGCGTGAAGAGCGACAGCGCCATCGCGCGCCATGTCGGTGGCTCGGAGCGGTTCCGGCGTTTCCTGCGCGACGAGCTGGTGCCGGCGATCGACGCACGCTATCGCACCACGCCCGAGCGCGGCCTCGTGGGCGAGTCGCTCGCCGGACTATTCGTCGTCGAGACCTTCCTCCGGGAGCCGGCGGCGTTCACGCACTACGTGGCCTTCGACCCGAGCCTGTGGTGGAACCGTGCTCTGCTCGTCGATTCCGCGGCGGCGCTCCTCACGGCCATGTCGCCGGGAACCAGCGGCGCCGTCGCCGCGCCGCTCCCTCGCCGCACGCTCTACATCGCCGCCTCGCGCGACGATCGCGACGACGCCACGGATCGGCTGCGAGAAGCGCTGCGTGTGACGTCGCTCAGCGGTGTCAGGTGGACGTACGAGCCACGGCCGGATCTCACCCACGCCACGATCTTTCGCGCACTCGCTCCCTCGGCGTTCGCGCAGGCGCTCCGGTAGCAGGGGCGGGCTACGCGGGTAGGTCGCAGCAGGCCGAGCTCTGAGCCGGTTCAGCGTGCGTTTCCGCGTTGTTGCATCACGCCGCCGGACCGCGAGCAGGTGCGGCCGGCGGACGTCGCCACTCGTGCCGACGACTGCCACGTCCAACACCCTCGAACGTCCGCCTCTCGCGCCACGCACCGAATGGAGCCTGCCACTCGACGAGCAGCAGGCATCGCTCCCGACGACAGATGTTACCAGCGTGGCTCCGCGCGCCCCGAGTGGCGCGCTGACGCCAACCGAGGAGTATTTCGCGTTCGGCAACATGGAAACGCGGAATGGGCTGCAGGAGCGGATCGAGATCCCGCTCCTGCTGCGCGCGCTTCGGCTTCCCCATCGTGGTCGCGTTCTCGAGATCGGATGTGGGCGCGTGACGAGATCGCGCGCGTGCTGAGCGTAGGTGGACTGTTCGTGCACGAGACGCGCGCCGCTCAGCACCTCGCCCATCCTGTCCGTTCGTTCGGGCGCAGGTTACCGTGGAACGCCGTCTCGCTGCTTGCTCCCGACCGGAGCGCGCTGCTGTGGACGGCGCGCCGCCGCGTTGGTCCTGTGCTGGTCTGACGTCGATGTGGACGCGCTGGTTCGGCGACGTGGGCGCATTGTCGCCGGCGGAGCACATGGCGGGGAAGGTGGTGGTGTACTCGACTGCCACCCTTCCACGGTGTCACCGTGCTCAGTGGAGCGCTGCGCGTGCCGATGGGGCGCTATCTCCTGTTCGGTTCCGTCGGGCGCGGTGCACGATTCGCCGCACTGGTGCTACTGCAGCGCCTCGTCACTTCCGCCTGACGCTCGCGCTCGGACCTCGTCAGTCCACCAGCATCATCGCGGGATCTTCCAGCAGTTCCTTCACCCGCACCAGGAACAGCACCGCCTGCTGACCGTCGATCACCCGGTGATCGTACGACAGCGCGACATACATCATCGAGTGAATCACCACCTCGCCATTCACCGCGATGGGGCGATCCTGCGTCTTGTGCAGCCCCAGGATGCCCACCTGGGGGAAGTTGATGATCGGTGTGCTCAGCAGCGAGCCGAACACCCCGCCATTGGTGATGGTGAAAGTGCCGCCGGTGAGATCGTCCATCGCCAACTTGCCATCGCGCGCCTTCTTCGCGAGCTCGCCGATGTCGCGCGACACCTCGAGCATTCCCTTGCGATCGGCGTCCTTCACATTCGGCACCACGAGCCCCGCCTCCGAGGCCACGGCGATGCCCATGTTCACGTAATGCTTGTAGAGGATCGAGTCGCCGTCGAGCTGCGAGTTCACGATGGGATAGGTCTTGAGCGCCATCGCGGTGGCCTTCACGAAGAAGGGCATGAAGCTGAGCTTTACACCGTACTCCTTCTCCGTCCGCTCCTTGAGGCGCTCGCGCAGCGCGCTCACGGCGGACATGTCGATCTCGTTGAAAGTCGTGAGCGTCGCCGTTGAACTCTGCGACTGCAGCAGGTTCTCCGCGATGCGCTTGCGACGCGTGCTCAGCTTCTCGCGCGTCTCGCGTGTCTTGGGCGACGCCGGCATTCCTGAGGGCGACGCAGCCTTGGGCGTGGCGGGCGCGGGAACTGCCGCGGGCGCCGGCGCCGGCGCAGATTCCCCACCCGACCCATCCTTGCTCGCGCCGCCCTGCTCGATCACGTCGGTCTTGCTCACCACGCCACCACGCCCCGTCCCCTGCACGCCAGAAATGTCGATGTTCTGCTCTGTCGCTACACGCTGCGCGGCGGGAGCCACCTTCTGTGGCGCAGCGTCGTTCGCTGCGGGAGCGGGCGCCGCCGCTGCTGTCGCCTTCGCCTTGGGCTCGGCAGCAGGCGCTGCGGCCGGAGCTG
>JBBSVF010000188.1:0-6156 GCA_038233745.1 Gemmatimonadales bacterium | reverse complement strand
TGGCCGGCCCGAGGACAGGATTCCCGCGCTTCGCGACGCCACGACGGGCCCCGGAGTCGCACTCGCGCAGGCGTTTCCGCAGGCTCGGCTCAGGTGGACCGGAGACATCCCCATCAACTTCGACCTCAGGCGCATCAGCGCGGTGGAGACGACCGCGGCGGAACTGCGCGTCTTTCCGGTGACGCTCATTCTTTTGCTGATCGCCTTCGGCGCTGTGGTTGCGGCCGTGCTGCCGCTCATTGCCGCGGGAATCTCGATTGTCATCACACTCGGGATCGCGGTTGTCATCAACCACCAGTGGCCGTTATCGATCCTGATCCAGAACATCGTCTCGATGATCGGGCTGGGAGTCGGGATCGATTATGCGCTGCTCACGGTGAGCCGATTCAGGCAGGCGCGAGCGGCTGGCGGTAACGCGAGGGCGGCGGCCATCGACGCGGCGCATCACGCCGGTGCGACGATCGCGCTCTCCGGCATTACCGTCATCATCGGATTTGCGGCCCTCGTGCTCGTGCCGCTCAATGAGCTCAGGAGTGTGGGAGTCGGCGGGCTGATCGTGGTGGCAGTGGCGGTGCTCGCTGCGGCGACGCTGCTTCCCGCGCTCCTGTCGTGGATGGGTCCCTGGGTGGACGCCGGGCGCTTCCGGCTGCCCCGCAGGATCACCGGCGGCCGGCAGCAGCGATGGCACGCGTGGGGTACCTGGGTCGTTCGCAACCCCTGGCGAGTGCTGCTGCTCGCGGGGATTCCCACGCTGCTCCTCGCGGCGCAGGCGTTGCGAATCCGGCCGGAACTGCCACGCGGCCACTGGATGCCCGCCACAATGGAGTCTGCCGCCGCGCTCACCGATCTCGAGCGGATGCAGCGCGGCGGAATCGTGAACGAATTGCGAGTGCTCGTCGAGTATCCTCAGGGAGTGAACGTATACGATGAACGTGGATGGGAGGCCACGCGCCGTGTGAGCGCGGAGTTTCTGCGGGATCCGCGAGTCGCACGAGTGCAGTCGGTGACGACGATCATTCCCACGCTCGTGCCAGATCTTCGCGTGCTCTCAATGGTGCCGGCAACAACGCTCACGTCGTACGTGTCAATCGACCGGCGCATGGCGCTCGTCGAGATCGTGCCGTACGACAGCGTCGACTTCAACGACCTCACGGTGCTCGCACGCGACGTGAGACGACTGGATGCCAGCCGGATCTCCGGATTGCCCCGAACACGGTTCGCGGTCGGCGGCCTGCCTGCATTCAACGCCGACTATCTCGCGGCCGTCGGCCTCTGGTTCTGGCGGGTCGTGGCGCTCGTCGTGGGAGTTACACTGATCACGCTCATGATCGGCTTTCGTTCAGTGCTCGTGCCGGTGAAGGCACTCGTGCTCAACCTGTTGTCGGTGGCAGCGGCCTTCGGCGCCCTCGTCATCGTGTTCCAGGACGGCAGGGGCGTGAAACTCTTGGGACTCACGCAGCCGCTCGGCGCGGTGTTCCCCGCCGTCCCGATTCTCGTTTTCTGTATCGTCTTCGGACTCAGCATGGATTACGAAGTGTTTCTCATCTCCCGGGTGCGAGAGGCGAGACGCGCTGGAGCGAGCGACGACGATGCGATTGTCGAGGGGCTTGCATACACTGGCGGCGTGATCACCGCCGCGGCCGCGATCATGATCGCGGTGTTCGCGGCGTTCACCCTCGGAAGCTTCATCTTCGTGAAGGTCCTCGGTCTCGCACTCGCGACGGCGGTGCTGGTGGACGCGACCGTGGTGCGCATGGCCATCGGGCCCGCGCTGCTGAAACTCGCCGGACGATGGAACTGGTGGCCAGCGAGTTGATGCGCGTCCGCGCGGAGCGGGCCTTGCATCTGAAGCTCTCAGCTCGCGTGACGACACGTCGTACGTCCACGAGCCACCGCGATCACAACGGGAGATGACAGATGACTGAAAAGAAGACGCAGCAGGGCGAAGAGCTTCAGGGTGCCAAGACTCATCGCCACTTCATCGAGCAGCTGGAATCCGGACCGAGCGGAGAGAACGACGCGTCATCCGACGAGACGCACGACGAGGCGGGAAAACATCGCCTGTTCGAGCACCGTGAACAGCACGACAACGCCGAGGTTGCGAGCCAGAAGACGCGGCTCAGCAGGGACATCGACGAGCACGATCACAACCGGGAGAACTTCCAGGTGGTGGGCGGCTCTTCGTCCACTCGTGTGGAGCCGCGCAATCCCACCAATCCCACGCATCCAGATGCGCCGACGCCCGGTATCGCCGCCGCACCGACTCCCACACGTGTCAACGGCGGTGGGACGATCTAAGCGCCGCCGCTGACGTTGGCGTGAGCACGGTGCCGATCTGAAAATCAGCCCGGCAGCACTGGCGATGTCGTGCCCGCAGGAGGGAGCGCCGATGCAACCGTCAAAGAACATGTCTCTCCTGCTGTGAATGTGGCCGGTGAGCCGATGCCCTGCGGTTATTCCTCGGTGTCCTCGGACTTGCCGCGGTCCTCGCAGCTCTGCTTGCGCGTTCGTACTGACGCTCGTCCTTGCTGCTCCATGCGCCGGGCATCGTGTGCATCCCGTAATGCGCGATGCCTGACAACGGGGCGCAAGATTCGCGCATTTGTGCGCCGGAACTCAGAGCACGCCCGGCTGACGTGTTGACATCCGGTCAACCGGGCGATCACATGCGCAACAGCACGTCGTCGCCCTGCGTTTTCTGCGCGACATTTTTTGACGGCCAGGCGGTGCTCGTGGGGCGCTTGCGTACGCCCTCGCATCCTATCTCCTCGTCTTCGCACTCGTGTTGAGCTGGGCAACCCACGATGTACTCGGCGGCGGACATGGTGCAGCTGACCTGGGCGCACTTGCTCGTCGGCGCGCGACTATCGTAGCAGACGGTCTGCGCTGCGATCCAGTTCATCAAGCGACGGCGGAGCGCGAAGCGCCAACCGGAGCATGCCTGCGCTCACCGCGCTGCCTCCAAGTCCGGCCGCCACGCCAGCCCCAGCGATAACGCTCCACGGGAGGAGGACGGGAGACGCCAGCGCCGCCAGGACGAACACGCTTCCAGTGGCGAGGCCGCCCCAGAACGCGACACGGCGGCCGGGAACCCCTGACAACGCCTGGTCACGAGTCCCCCCCGGGAAACCAGCCAGGCAAAGAGCCCGCCCGCCACAGCGCCGGCGGCGAATGCTCTGATCGCCAGAGCGACCATCTCCCGCGCTCCCACGAGCGAACGTGGCATCACACCAGTGGCGACCAACAGCGTCACTGCGCCTGTCGCAACGATCGCCATGAGCGCACCAGCGGTAAGCCCGGTGCGCACAAACCCGCGAAATCGGCGTAGATCCTCCATGGAGCCTCCATCAGGAAATTCTCCGGGCGCCGCTTGCGCGCCTCAGTGATCTGACGTGCGAAGGCACAGGATGGTTTCAGGAACTGCGCGAGCATACAACTGTGCATCGCGGGTCCGGAGCGCCGTCGAGTTGCGTGTAAACAGTTACAGCATATGAAGTTATACTGAATATGCGCCAGAGGGGTTTGCAGTGGTCTGTAATTCCGACTAATATCATCGGGATTACTGGCCGGGCGATTCGCGCCCGCCTGTTCCGTCGAATCGACCACCTCTGCAATGCCGATCTTCCATCCCTGCCGCCTGACGATGCTGGCGTCCCTCTGCCTCGCGCCGGCCCTGCTCGCCCAGGACTCCGTACAGACCCGTCGCGCGCCCTCCGACACCACCCCCGTGCTGGCGCCGATACGAGTCACCGCCACCACGATCCCGAAAACCGTCTCCTTTCTGCCCGATCGGCACGGCGCCTACGGACTCACGGGGAGGAAGTCCGAGGTCGTGTTCGTGGACAGCATGGGTGCCAACGCCGCGCAGAACGTGGCGCGCCAGGTGCTCGGTCGCGTGCCGGGACTCGTGGTCGCCGAGACGGAGGGGGCGGGGTTTCCGTCGAACGGGATCGCGGTTCGCGGCCTGAATCCCACCCAGTCGATCGAGATGAACGTGCGGCAGAACGGCGTCGGTATCGCCGCCGATCCGTACGGATATCCCGAGACCTACTATCTCCCGCCATTGGAGGCCGTGGAGCGCGTCGAGATCGTGCGCGGAGCGAGCAGCCTGCAGTTCGGTCCGCAATTCGGAGGACTCGTGAACTACGTCATGCGGCGCCAGTCCCCTGCGCGCGCCTTCGACGTCGTGCTCCAGCAGACAGCGGGCAGCGAGGGAATGAACAACACCTTCGCGTCCATTGGCGGTGGCGGTGGCGGCGGCGCTCTTCGCTGGTTCGGCGCACTGCAACGAAAGTCGCACGCGGGCTGGCGTCCCAGCTCCGACCTGTTCCAGACGACGACGTACGCCTCCGTGTCGGGCACGCTGACGCCGTCGCTCACGGCGACTCTCGACTATTCCGGACTTCGCAACCGCCTCCACATGCCGGGCGGCCTCACGGACGAGCAATTCGCAGCCGATGCGCGTCAGTCGTTCCGTTCACGCAACTGGTTGCGATCTCCCTGGAACGTCACGTCTGCCACCCTGAACTTCACGCCATCAAGATCCCTTCGCGTCGAGAGCGTGACGTCCTTTCAGGCGAGCGGCCGAGCGCTGGTCTGGCGGAACGAAGACGGGGGTCCCGGCGCCCTCGATGATCGCGATCCCGTCAGCGGAGAGTACGTCACGCGTGAAGTGGGCGCCGAGCAGTTTCGCAATGTGACGGAGGAGCTGCGGATCCGGCGGGAGTATGCGCTGGGTGGCGTCACGTCGAGTCTCGCCACGGGCGCGCGATGGTTCGAGGGACGCATGCACCGGCAGGGTGGGGGCGAAGGAACCACCGGTTCGGACTTCGATCTCTCCCTCGCGCCGGGCACGCGGTTCGGGTACGATCTCCGCTTCACCACCCGCAATCTGGCCGTCTGGGCGGAGAATACAATCCAGCTCGGCCAGCGCGTATCGGTGGCGCCGGGACTTCGCATCGAGAACCTCCGGTCCACCGCCGAGGGGTACAAGGACGCACCATTCGGTCTGCAGGAGAAATCGCGCACGCTGCCCCTTGCCGGTGTGGGGATCGGGTTCCTCACTGGCGCGTCGACGGCACTGTACGCGAACGCCTCGCAGGCATACCGCCCGCTCGACTACAGCTCCCTCACGCCGGTCGCGAGCGTTTCGCGCATCGATCCCGACCTGCGGGACTCGCGCGGCACCAGCCTCGACCTCGGGTGGCGCGGTACCGCGGCGGACGACCGCGTGCGATTCGATGTCGGCGTGTTCCACCTCGACTACCGCGATCGCGTGGGCCTTCGCAGCCGCACTGACGCCACCGGCGCGCCGTTTACCGAGCGGACGAATGTCGCCAACAGCGTGCACCAGGGTCTCGAGAGCTACATCGAGATCACGCCTGCGCTCGCGCCGCGTGAGGTGGCGACGGTCACGCTGTTCAACTCACTCGCCCTCACCGACGCGCATTACACCACCGGTGACGTGCGCGGACATCGGGTCGAGTATGCGCCGAAGGTCGTCGAGCGCGTGGGGGTAACGCTGTCGCGCGGTACGGTGTCTGGGACGATGCTCACCAGTCACACCAGCGCGTCGTTCAGCGACGCCGATAACACGATGCGCGGCGACGATGCTGTCGTCGGCATCGTTCCGGGGTACACCGTCCTCGACCTGTCTGCCACGGTCGGACTGCCGCGCGGATGGCGCCTGCAGGGAGGCGTGAACAACCTCGCGGATCGACGCTACTTCACTCGACGCACCGATGAGTATCCGGGGCCCGGCATTCTGCCCTCGCTCGGGCGCAGCCTGTACGTGACGGTGCGCGCCGCGCCGTAAGCCGCTGCCGGATTCGACCTTCGCGCGCAAGCGTGAAAAGGTGGAAGTAGACCCGTGTGCGCAAATGAGCTGAGCGCCATCTTCCGCACCCGCTCATTCGGCATGCTCGTTGCCCTGTATGCCGGCGGGTGCCGACTCGCGGTTCCCCGCACCCTGACGAAAGGATGAGACATGAGCACAGATGATCGCGCGCGTAAAGCGACGGAACCGAGTGCCCTCGAAGTGGCGCGGTCGGCCGATGCGGTTCCCGGTTCCCAGAAGCTGCCACCCGTGCAGGGTGATCAGGCTGATGAGCCCGGCGACGCAGGCTCACCACATCATGGGCAGAGCGGGAGCGCAGG
>JBBSVF010000187.1:0-6172 GCA_038233745.1 Gemmatimonadales bacterium | reverse complement strand
CGGTGGTCCCGGACTCGCTGCCCGAACGCTGATGCACGATGCGAAGGTGGTTCGCGAACAGGTCGATGACCTGCGCGCGGGCATGGAGCGCCGCGGCGCGCTCGCGCAGCATGGACCCGCGATCGACCGCGCCGTCGCGCTGGACGTGGAACGACGTGCCATCATCCAGCGAGTGGAAGAGCGCAAAGCCGCTCGAAACGCGAGCTCCGCGGAAGTCGCGCGCCGCAAGCGATCGGGTGAGAACGCGGACGCACTCATTGCCACAGGACGCCGCCTCGGCGCTGACATCGGCGAGCTGGAAGCAGCGCAGTCCGCGGTCGACGGCGCACTGCGCAGCATTCTGCTGGAGCTGCCGAACGTCACCCTGGCAGCCGTGCCGGCGGGCGGAGAGTCGGCGAACGTCGTGGTGCGGTCATGGGGCACGCCGCGGGCCAGCGAGGGCGTGCGTCCCCATTGGGAGATCGCCGAAGAGCAGGGTTTGATCGATCTGGCGCGCGCCGCCAAGATCAGCGGCTCGGGCTTCGCGGTGTTTCGCGCAGATGGCGCCCGCCTCGTGCGCGCACTCATGAACTTCTTTCTCGACACCCATAGCGACCTGCATGGCTACGAGGAGATCTGGGCACCGGCGCTGGTGAACCGCGCGTCCATGACCGGCACGGGTCAGCTTCCCAAGTTCGAGGACGACGCGTATCGCATCGAACACGAAGACCTCTTCCTGATTCCCACCGCCGAAGTGCCGGTCACCAATCTGTATCGGGATGAGATTCTCGAGGGATCAGCGCTGCCGCGCGGCTTTTGCGCCTACACTCCGTGCTTCCGTCGCGAGGCGGGGTCCGCCGGCAAGGACACCCGCGGCGTCCTGCGCATGCATCAGTTCGACAAGGTGGAGCTGGTCCGATACTGCACGCCGGAGGACAGCGAGGCGGAGTTGGCGCTGCTGCTCGGGCACGCGGAGCAGATGCTCCAGCAGTTGGGCATTCCCTATCGAGTGACACTGCTGGCCGCAGGCGACACGGGTTTCAGTAGTGCCATGACGTACGACCTCGAGGCATGGGCCCCGGGCGTCGGGACGTGGCTGGAAGTGAGCTCGTGCAGCACCTTCACCGATTTCCAGGCACGCCGGGCCAACATCAGGTACCGGCCGGCACAGGGCGAGAAACCGCGGTTCGTGCACACGCTCAATGGTTCGGGCCTCGCTTTCCCGCGCACGATCGCATGCATCCTGGAGCACTATCAGCAGGCCGACGGCTCCGTCACGGTGCCCGAGGTGCTCCGCCGCTACATGGGGCGGGACACGCTCGTTCGCCGCTAGCTCGAGTATCCGCGCGCACATCTAGCGAGGGCAGGGATTATCTTGCTGCGATGGAGACTGCGCTCGACGACCCGCTGCTCGAAGGCCTGAACTCCGCCCAGCGCGAGGCGGTCCTGCGAGTGGATGGCCCATTGCTCGTGCTGGCGGGCGCGGGATCCGGCAAGACCCGTGTCCTCACCACGCGACTCGCCCGCCTCATCGATCAGCATGGCGTCGATCCAGGCCAGATCCTCGCGGTGACGTTCACCAACAAGGCCGCCGGCGAGATGCGCGAGCGCATCGCGCGCCTGCTGGGCCGCAAGCCGCTGGGCATGTGGGTGGGAACGTTCCACGCCATTGGCGCGCGCATGCTGCGCGCCGCGCCTCACCTCGTTGGCCGTACCACGTCGTTCACCATCTACGACCAGGACGACACGCAGTCCGTGATCAAGCGGATCATGGAACGACGGGGGTTGAACACCAAGCAATTCACGCCGCGCGGGGTGCACGCCGCCATTTCGGATGCCAAGAACGCGCTCGTGGATCCGGAGGAGTACGCACGCCTGGCCGGTGATCCGTTCTCTCGCGCCGTTGCCGTGGTGTATCCCGATCTCGCGGAGGCGCTCCGGCTCGCCAACGCGGCGGACTTCGACGACCTGCTCGTCCTCCCGGTGCGCATGCTGGCGCAGCACGCTCCTGAGCTGGAGAAGTATCGTCGCCGGTTTCGCTACATCCTGGTCGACGAGTATCAGGACACCAACCGCGCCCAGTATCAGCTGGTGAAGCTGCTGGCCGGTGACCGGGCCAACTTGTGCGTGGTCGGCGACGACGATCAGAGCATCTACGGTTGGCGCGGCGCGGACATCCGCAACATCCTGGATTTCCAGAAGGACTTTGCGGACGCCCATGTGGTACGCCTGGAGGAGAACTATCGCAGCACTCCCGAGGTGCTAGAACTCGCCAACGTCGTGATCAGCGCGAACACATCGCGCATGGGCAAGACGTTGCGCCCCACGCGCCCGAGTGGCGAGCGCGTGACGGTCGTGCGCTGCCTCGACGAGCGCGATGAAGCGGAGTTCGTGATGGAGGAACTCACCACACGCCGTGCCCGGAGCGCGTCGCTCGAATTGCGCGACATCGCGATCGTCTATCGCACCAATGCGCAGAGTCGCGCGATGGAAGAGGCCCTGCGAAAGCGCGCGCTTCCCTATCGACTGGTGGGCACCGTGCGCTTCTACGACCGGCGCGAGATCCGGGATCTCATGAGCTACCTGAAGCTCATCGCTAATCCGGCCGACGACGAGGCCTTCCGGCGCGCTGTTTCCGTTCCCAAGCGCGGGCTGGGCGACACCACCATCGAGCAGCTCTCGCTCGCGGCGCGCGAGGCGGCGGTGCCCATGCTGCAGGCCGCGAGTGACCCGGCGCGACTGACCGCCATTCGTCCCGCGGCTCGTGCGGCGCTGGCCGAATTCGCCTCGATGCTCGAGTCGTTTCGCCAGCACGCGCGCGAGGCGGGTGTCGATGAGCTGTTGCGCATCGTGATAGAAGGCATCGGCTACGACGCGTACCTCAAAGCCGAAGGGCCTGAGTCCACCGATCGCCTGGAGAACGTGCGCGAGCTGATGACCGGCGCGGCGGAACAGGTGGCGGACGAGGAAGGGGAGGTGGGCCTCACGCCGCTGGATCATTTCCTCCAGAAGGCGATGCTGGTCGCCGAACTCGACAAGCTCGGCCCCGACGCCGATGCGATCACGCTGATGACGCTTCACAACGCGAAGGGGCTCGAGTTTCCCATCGTGTTCATCACGGGGCTCGAGGACGGCCTCTTCCCGCTGGCGCGAGCCTACGACGATCCCGCGATGCTCGAGGAGGAGCGCCGCCTTTTCTATGTGGGGATCACGCGCGCCGAACGGAAGCTGTACCTCACGCACGCCGAAGAACGCCGCCGGAATGGGGAGTTCATGCCCTCGAAGGCGTCCAGCTTCCTGCAGGCAATCCCGGAAGCGATGCTCGAGCAGCGGAAGACAATCAAGGTCCGGAGTTCCGGACGCTCGTTCATGAATTCGCTGGGCGGCGGGAGCCAATGGGGCAACTCGCGGCGGCCTGCCGAGCGCACCTTCTCGCGCGAATCGATCGATGGCGAGGTGATCTTCCCGCCGAGCGCGTCGCAGCGGAGACCGGGGGCGCCGGTATTCCGTGCTGCCCCGCAGGATGAAAGCGAGATATCGCAGGACGCTGCCGAGATCGCCGTGGGCTCGCGCGTGCGTCACCGGAAGTTCGGGAGCGGATGCATCGCGGAGCTGGTGGGAAGCGGCCGCGATCTCAAGGCCAAGATCGATTTCGACAACGACGAGATCGGGCGCAAGACGCTCGTGGTCGCGCAGGCAAACCTGGAACGGGATATCGAATAGTGTCGGTGACTCTCGAGGACGTTCGTCATATCGCAGCACTGGCGCGGCTGGGCATCACGGACGCGCGCGCGGCGTCACTCGTCGGTGAGTTGAACACCATCCTCGTTCACATGGATGCGCTCTCCGCGATCGATACCGTGGGCGTGGATGAGGCCATCGGCGTGGGCGCCCGCGGACTCCCGGTGCGTGGAGATCACGGACCGCCAGTGCCACTCGTGCACTCACTCGACGCCATTGCGCCCTCGCTGCACGACGACTTTCTCCTGGTGCCGCGCCTCGCGACGCACGAAACGGTGGAGGGCGCATGAGCCACCGCCCCTGCGAGTCTGCCGCGACGCTCCGCGATCATCTGGTCGGCGGCCATTGCACACCAGGCGCGGCGCTCGATCATGCCATCTCGCGTGCTGCCGCCGTGGACTCGGGCCCCGACCGATTGAACATCTTCGTGTCACGCGACGATCGTCATGCGGCAGAGCAGGTGACCACCGCCGCGGCGCAACTGAACGACACATCGCCAGGCCTGCTGCTCGGCGTGCCGGTGGCGATCAAGGACAACATCGCCACCACCAACCTGACCACCACCTGCGGGTCGCGCATCCTGGGCGGATATGTGAGCCCGTATGAGGCCACCGTGATCACGCGCCTCCGCGAGGCAGGCGCGGTGATCTTCGGCAAGACGAACATGGACGAGTTCGCGATGGGTTCGTCCACCGAGCACAGTGCGTATGGTCCCACGAAGAACCCGGTCGATCCCACCCGCGTCCCGGGAGGATCCTCGGGCGGTTCGGCCGCTGCCGTCGCCGCCGGCGTGGTGTCGATTGCGCTCGGCTCGGAAACGGGTGGGTCGGTGCGGCAGCCGGCGTCATTCTGCGGCGTCGTCGGCGTGAAGCCCACGTATGGTCGGGTGAGTCGGTTCGGCCTGGTGGCGTTCGCCTCGTCGCTCGATCAGGTGGGAGTGTTCGGAAAGCGGGTCGCAGACGCAGCGCGCGGCCTGCAGGTGATCGCCGGCTTCGACAAGCGGGATTCCACGTCAGCCGAGCTGCCGGTGCCGGAGTACCTGCAGTACTCCGAGCGTGGGATGAATGGGATGGTGGTTGGCCGCCCGGTGGAGTACTTCCCGGACTCGCTCGATCCGCGCGTGCGCGACTGTTGCGATCGCGCCTTCGCCCGCATGCAGGCGCTGGGGGCGGTCGTACGCGACGTCTCGCTGCCGCATACGAGCCTGGCCATTCCCGTCTACTACATCATCGCGCCGGCCGAGGCATCGTCCAATCTGGCCCGCTTCGACGGCGTGCGGTATGGCCAGCGCGTGGAAGACGGAGGGCTGCGCGGCATGTATGAGGCAACGCGATCGCAGGGCTTCGGGCCCGAGGTCACACGACGCATCCTGTTGGGGACGTACGTGCTCAGCGCAGGCTACTACGATGCGTACTATCGCAAGGCACAACAGGTTCGATCGCTCATCGCTGCCGATTTCAGCAGCGTTTTCGCCAGCGGCGTGGACGTGCTGTTCACGCCGACCGCCCCCACGACGGCATTCAGGCTCGGCGCGATCTCCGACCCGTACGAGATGTACATGAGCGATATCTTCACGGCGACGGCAAACCTGGCCGGCGTGCCGGCGATGTCGCAGCCGATCGGCCGCGTGGACGGATTGCCGGTCGGCGGGCAGTTCATCGCACCCCACTTCGGGGAGGACACGATGTTCACTGCGGCGTTTGCACTCGAAGATGCGCTGGCCGACGAGGCAACGGCATGACCGCCCCAGCGCTGGAGTCGCTGCTGCGCGAGTGGGAGATGGTGGTGGGACTCGAGGTGCACGTGCAGCTGAAGACGGCGACGAAAGCCTTCTGTCCCTGCAGCACGACGTACGGCGCGGCGCCGAATGTGAACACCTGCCCCGTTTGCCTGGCGCTTCCTGGCGCGTTGCCGGTGCTCAACGCCCACGCGGTGGAGCTGGCCGCACGCGCCGCACTGGCGCTCGAGTGCACCGTGCACACGACGTCCGTCTTTTCCCGCAAGAATTACTTCTATCCCGATCTGCCCAAGGGATATCAGATCTCGCAGTTCGACAAGCCACTCGCGACCTGCGGCTATGTGGTGATCGGGACACGGTCCGATGGCTCGCCCATTCGCATTGGCGTCACCCGCGTGCACATGGAGGAGGACGCCGGCAAATCGATCCACGATCGATACGCCGGACGTACGGCCATCGACCTGAATCGCAGCGGTATGCCACTCATCGAAATCGTGAGCGAGCCGGACATGCGCTCCAGCGACGAGGCAGGGGCCTATCTGCGCGTCATCAAGCAGTTGCTGGAGTACATGCAGGTGAGCGACGTGAGCATGGAAGAGGGGAGCCTGCGCGTCGACGCCAACGTCAGCGCGCGCCGCCGCGGTGAAACAGCGCTCGGCACCAAGACCGAAGTGAAGAACATGAATTCGTTCTCCGGCGTCGAGAAGGCGCTGG
>JBBSVF010000186.1:0-6178 GCA_038233745.1 Gemmatimonadales bacterium | reverse complement strand
CGTATTGATGGTGTTCTTCAGCTCCAGCATCTCGCCCTTCGCATCCACCGTGATCTTGCGGCTCAGATCGCCCTTGGCCACCGCGGTCGTCACATCGGCGATGTTGCGCACCTGATTGGTCAGGTTGCTGGCCATGCCGTTCACGCTGTCGGTGAGGTCCTTCCAGGTACCGGCCACGCCGGGCACGTTCGCCTGGCCACCCAGCACGCCCTCCGTTCCCACTTCGCGCGCCACGCGCGTCACTTCGTCGGCAAACGAGGACAGCTGATCCACCATCGTGTTGATGGTGTTCTTGAGTTCCAGGATCTCGCCCTTTGCCTCGGCGGTGATCTTCTTGGAGAGATCGCCCTTGGCGACGGCCGTGGTCACGTCGGCGATGTTTCGCACCTGATTGGTGAGATTCGTCGCCATGCCATTCACGCTGTCGGTGAGGTCGCGCCACGTGCCGCTCACACCCTGCACGTTGGCCTGGCCTCCCAGACGTCCTTCCGTTCCCACTTCGCGAGCCACGCGTGTGACCTCGCTGGCGAAGGCGTTGAGCTGATCCACCATCCGGTTCACCGTGGAACCGATCCGGAAGAACTCGCCCTGGACCGTCTTGCCCTCGATCTCCAGTTCCACTTTCTGGCTCAGATCGCCCTCGGCCACCGCCTTGATCACGCGCGCCACTTCCGAGGTGGGCTGCACCAGGTCGGTGATCAGCGAGTTGAGCGCGTCCACCGAGCCGGCCCACGATCCCCCCGCGGGTCCGATCGTCGCGCGATCGCGCATCTTGCCCTCGCGGCCCACAGAGAGCGCCACGCGGTTGAGCTCCTCGCTCAGGCGACCCTGTTTCATTGCCACGCTGTTGAACACATCCGCCAGCTCGCTGAGTACGGGATCGTTCTCGAAGTCCAGTCGCACCAGGAAGTCGCCCGCGTCCAGCGCGCGCAGCCCCAAGAGCAGCTTCCGGATCGTCCGCGCGCCGGCGGTACCGGCAGCAGGCATGGTGGGGGGCGCCGACATGGTGCCGCCCGCGGTCGTCACCTGACGTGTTGGCTCCTTCTCCGCCGCCGCAGCCTCCGCCGCGATCTGCTCCTCTGCCGGCGCTTTCACCGCGCTGCGGCGGGGACGACCACGCTTGGTGGCACTCTTGCGACTCTTTCCGCGTCCGCCGGACGCGCTCTCGTTCTCAGCCAATGACGCCTCTCGCCGGCGCGAATGGCCGGCTGCTCGGAGGAAGAACAGGATGACAAATGCCGCCCCGGGGAAGGGCGGCCATCCTGCGATGCGATGAATCCGGCATACGCCTGCGCGGCCGGCGCGGGTGATACTGCAAGAAGCAGGCACTAAACACAAGCGATTACATCAATAAGTATTCATCGGTGAGGTGCCGCTCTCCGTACGGCCTCCCTACCCGGATCGCGGCGATCCTCAGAGCTCCCCCACCACGATCCGCACGGGGATACCCCCATTCGATGTCGACGCCGCTACCCGCATTGCGACACCGAGCTGCCGCTCCAGCGCAGGATCAGGCGACAGCACCGCGAGCCGCCATCCGCGCGCACGCTCCCGCGCAACGCGACCGAACGTCGCCCACAGATCGCGCACCCGGTCCGCCTCCCCCACCCGGATGCCGTAGGGCGGATTGACCACAATCAGACCCGGCGCTCCGGCGGGCACCTCGAACGACGAGATCGCGCGCGCACTCCACGTCACCATCTTCCCCACACCCGCTCGTTCGGCGTTCGATGCGGCAGCGCGAATGGCGCCTGTGTCGCGATCGCTGCCGTGAATATCAGTGCTCACCGCCACGAGCGTCTCCCGTAGGCGAGCCCGGATCGCCTCGCCCAGCCCAGCCGGCACCGTTGCCCACCGCTCCATCGCAAAGCCGCGCCCCAGCCCTGGCGCGATGCCCGCCGCCATGAGAGCACCCTCGATCGGCAGTGTGCCGGCGCCGCACATGGGGTCCACCAGTGGCGTTCCCGGCGCCCAGCCGGCTGCGGCGAGCATCGCCGCCGCCAGCGTCTCCCGCATGGGCGCCTTCGCCGTGGCCTGTCGCCAGCCGCGGCGATGCAGCAGCTCCCCCGACGCATCCGCACTCACCGTCACCACGTCGCGGAACACGCGGACAATCACGAGCTGCCCTCCCGTGTTCACCGCGTCGCTCCCCTCACCCTCGTCGTCGGCCGCCCCGCTCCCCTCCCACCGCACGCCGGCCACGCAGTGCTCCGCGGCCGCTCCCATCCGCTGGGCCACCGCATCGGAGTGGTACAACCGGGATTTCTTGCACGTCACACGAAAGCTCACCACCTCGCCGGCTCGCAGGATCATGCTCCACGGAATACGCCGAGCATGACGCTGCAACTCCGCGAAACTCCGCGCTTCGAAACTCGCGAGCCGCGCCACCACCCGCGAGGGAATCCGGAGCGCGGCGTTCGCGAGCAGCCCGCTGGCAAGATCTCCCCGCCACGCAAACCCGCCCTGCTCCTCACGCGCCGGCAGCCCGGCGGCGCGCGCCTCGGCCATCGCCAGCGCCTCCAGGCCCGGGGCAACAATGGCGTACCACTCGAGCTTATGCGCATCAGGTGCTGCTGTCATGCAGCAAGGCTACATCATGACCGAGCAGTTCGCCGAGGAGTGATGACAGGGCGTTGCGCCTGCAGGACGCGCCAGCTCAGGAGCACGATGAACACCGCGAGATACACGAGCGGGAAGAAGGTGTCCTTCTTCACCGCCCAGAGGTAATGAACCGTTCCACCCACCGCGGCGAGATAGACCAGCCGGTGCAGACGGTTCCATCGTCGCCCTCCCAGCCGGCGGATCATGCCCTTGGTGGACGTGATCGCGAGCGGAACGAGCATGAGGAAGGTGAGCATGCCCACGAGGATGTAGCGATGCTTCGCGATCTCCTTGAGCATGAAGGAGAGCTCGAAATTGGTGTCGGCCCACGACCAGGTGGCCACGTGGACCACGGCATAAAAGAAGACGAAGAGCCCGAGCATGCGCCGGTAGCGCGCGAGTCCGCTCCAGCCGGTGAGCTGGCGAACCGGCGACACAGCCAGGGTGATGGCCAGAAACCGGAGTGTCCACAGTCCAGTTCGCAGCTCCGTCGACCGGATCTGATCTGCGCCGAGTGCGCTCTGCCAGCCTGCGAGCCAGCCGAGTTCGGCACTCCAGTCCAGCACGAGCAGCAGCGCGGGAACGAGACACAGCAGAAACACGAGCGTGCGGACAGCAGGATGTCCAAGGAGCCGGGCGTTCGTGCTCAGAAGTTTCTCCGAAGATCCATGCCCGAGTACAGACTGGCCACCTGCTCCGCGTACCCATTGAACATCAGGGTTTCTCGCCGACGGAACTCGCCGATGCGGCGCTCGCGACTCTGTGTCCAGCGCGGGTGGTCCACCTGCGGATTCACATTGGCCCAGAACCCGTATTCGTTGGGCGCGGCCTGATTCCAGGTGGTCACGGGCTGCCGGTCCAGGAACTCCATCTTCACGATGGCCTTCACGCCCTTGAAGCCGTACTTCCACGGCACCACCAGTCGCAGCGGCGCACCATTCTGATTGGGGAGCGCCTTTCCGTACAATCCGGTGGCGATGAGCGTGAGCGGATGCATTGCTTCGTCCATCCGAAGCGCGTCAACATAAGGCCAGGGCAGGATGGGCCGCCGCTGCCCCGGCATCTGCTGCGGATCAAACAGCGTGGTGAAAGCCACGAAGCGCGCACTGGGCAGTGGGTCCAGTCGGGTGATGATGTCGCGCAGCGGAATTCCCTGCCACGGGATCACCATGGACCACGCCTCCACGCACCGCAGGCGGTACGTGCGGTCCTCGGGCGTATGGGGGCGCAACAGATCCTCCAGCGGCATGATCCCCGGCTTCTTCACCAATCCCGCAATCTCCACGCTCCACGGCTGCGTTCGCAGCGAGCCGGCGTTGTCGTGCGGGTCGGATTTGTCGGTGCCGAATTCGTAATAGTTGTTGTACGACGTGATATCCTCGTACGAGTTCGGCTGCAACAGTCCCGCGCCGGCGGTGTCGGCCGCAACACCATGAGCGTCGGCCCCGTCCCGCTCGCCAGCGCTGCACGCAGCCAGCAGTGACACCGATGCCGTGGCGAGGCCCACGCGCTTCACGAAGGCGCGTCGATCCAGCCACTGATCCTCTGGGGTGATCTCGGATGACGGAATGTCGGACGGACGACGAATGAGCATGACGTGACCTCGGTTGGGATCCTTCAACGGCAGTGTGAAGCCAGACAGTGCAACGGGCGGACCGAACGCCGCTCTGTTGTCAGAGCGATCATCGTATCACCTTGTTCGAATGATCGAGGTGCTTGCGCTCACCCGCCGCTACGGAACACTGGCCGCCGTCGACACTGTCTCCTTCGTGGTACGTCCCGGAGAGATTCTCGGGCTCGTCGGCCCGAACGGCGCAGGCAAGACGACAACGTTGCGCTCGCTGGCCGGCATCATTGCCCCATCGTCCGGCAAGGTGCGCATCGCCGGCTTCGATGTGCAGGACGATCCGGTGAGCGCCAAGCAGCAGCTCGCCTTCATCCCGGATGAGCCGCAACTGTTCGAAGTCCTCACGGTGGAGGAGCACCTGCGCTTCATCGGCCGGCTGTACGGCGTGGCCGATGTCGACGCGCGCATTCCTCCCCTGTTGCAGGAGATGGAACTGGAGGAGAAGCGGCAGTCGTTGCCGAGCGACCTCTCGCGCGGCATGAAGCAGAAGCTCTCGATCGCCTGCGGACTGCTGCACGATCCTGCCGCCATCATCCTGGATGAGCCGCTCACGGGTCTCGATCCGGGAGCCATGCGCCGAATGCGGGCCACGATCCTGGCGCGGGCCCGCGCGGGCGCGGCCATCATCCTGAGCTCCCACCAGCTGTCGCTGGTAGAGGAGCTCTGCGACACCCTGCTCGTGATCCGGCAGGGCCGCGCGGTTGCGCGTGGAACGCTCGATGAGATCGTGCAGCAGCACCCGGAGCTGGCCGGATTGTCTCTCGAGGATGTCTTCCTGGCACTCACCGGCACCGCGTCGCCGTCACCATCGTGAACGACGCCCTCTGGTATCTGGTACGCACGTCGCAGCGCGGACGCGTGCGGCGCATGGCGAGGCGCGTGCGCGAGCCACGCTACCTGATCGGCTCCATCGTCTTCGTGCTGTACCTCGGAGGGATCCTCGCGTCGCATACCTTCGGCCCACACGATAGGCCGTCATCGATGGGGTATGCGAGACTCCTGCTGCTCGCTTACACCTTTCTCGGCACGACATGGGTATGGCTCGGCGGTGGACACCAGTGGGGACTCGCGATGAGCGGCGCTGAAGTCGCGTTCCTGCTGCCAGCGCCAGTCACGCGGGCGCACCTCGTGGGCTATCGGCTGGTGCGCGGGATCTTGCCTCTGCTCACTTCGGCGTTCTTCGCGATGATCTTCGTTGGCGGGTCCGGCGATCCGGCGCTGTTCGCGCTCCGGTGGCTGGGCGTCTTCCTGGCCATGGCGACGTTCAGCGCCCATCGCCTGGCCGTCATGATGCTGCGCGCTACAGGCGGGAGTGGTGCCACCGGCTCGCGGCGTGCTGCGCTGCCCTCCGCGGTCGCCCTCGGCATCGCGCTCCTGGTGGCGGGCGCGCTCCTGCACGTGCCGTGGATCGCCCCCGGTCGTGACCTGTCCGATGTGCTGCGCGACGCGGACGTCGCACTCTCGCACGGTGCGGTGCGCTGGGCCCTGCTTCCCTTCCGGATGGTCACCGCCGCGGCGGTCGCTGGCTCCCTCCAGGAGTTCGTACCAGCAGTGGCGGGTGTACTTCTGCTGCTCGCGCTGAATGTGATCTGGGCCATTCGTACCGACGCCGGCCTCGAGGAAGCCACACTTGAGGCATCGGCGCGCCTCGAGCAGCGCGTTGCTCAGCTGCGCGGAGGCGGACTCGGCACCACGCGCGCGCTTTCGGTTACCGCCCGTCGATCCCTTCCGCTGGCTGCCACGGGCGCGCGCAGCACCGCGCTGGTGTGGAAGAACTATCTGCGCCTGTATCGCACGGGAACATTCAGGTCGGGATTGTTCGTCCCGGTGATCGCGCTGCTGCTGGCGGCCTTTGGTGCGCGTCGGAGCCGGGAGATCGCGGAGACGCTGCGCATTGTGGTCC
Organism: Gemmatimonadales bacterium; assembly: GCA_038233745.1. Lineage (GTDB taxonomy): Bacteria > Gemmatimonadota > Gemmatimonadetes > Gemmatimonadales > Gemmatimonadaceae > AG11. Next base: position 47 of record JBBSVF010000186.1, on the reverse strand, counting down.
CGATGCTCGCCATCTGGGGGCTGCTCATGGCGCCACGAATGGTCGTG
>JBBSVF010000185.1:0-6185 GCA_038233745.1 Gemmatimonadales bacterium | reverse complement strand
TCAGGTTCCGCCGGGCGTATCCTTGGGAGGAACGCCGATGACCTTCACCCCTGCCCCGCGGGAGACGTCCATCGCGTGCACCACCTGTCCGTACTTCGCCTTCGGATCACCCTTCACGAAGATGATCTTCTCCGGACGTCCATCGTAGATCTCCTTCAGGCGACGGGCGATGCTCGCTTCGTCAACCTTCTCACTGTTCACAGCATAGGTTCCGTCCCCGTGGACCTCGAGCACAATCTGATTGGACTCGGGATTTGCCGGCACCACGCTGGGCGTCGGGTCGGGCAACTGCACGTCCACCGCCTTCCGCATGGTGGGGATCGCCGCCATGAAGATGATCAGGAGCACGAGCAACACGTCGATCATGGGCGTGACGTTGATCTCGTTCGTCAGGCCGCCGCTGCCGCCGGATGTAAAGGCCATTACCTGGGCCCTCCCGCCGGATCGGCATTCTTGGAATCGCCAGCCACTACGGACACCGTGCCCATCTTCTGCTCACCGATCAGCGCCAGCATGCGCACGCCGTTCTTGGCGGCCATGTCGGTGGCGTCGACAACCTTGTCGTACGCCAAGTCCTTGTCGGCCTTGAGGTACATGATCTTGTCGACCGTCCGCTCATCGTAGATGCGCTTGATCTCGCCCTCGATGGCCGTCTTCGCGACCGGCTTCTTGTTCAGGTAGTAGTTGCCATCCTTGTCGATGCCGAGCACCTGATCCATTTCGGCATCTTCGGGATGATCCTTCAGATTCTGCCCCACCGGCGGCTGGGCATTGAAGCCCGCGAGCAGTGCTGGCGTCACCACCATGAAAATGATGAGCAGCACGAGCATGACGTCGATCATGGGTGTCACGTTCGGCTCCGCCTTCACGCCGCCGCCCCCGCCTCCTCCTGCAGACATTGCCATCGGTATACCTCCCCTTCAGGGTGACGGCAGGATCAGTTGGAGATCGGCGAGTTGGTGCCCGACGAGGTATTGAACTCGCGGGTGAAACGCGAGCGGCCGAACTCGCCCGAGACGCCCTTGATGAGGTAGTCGATCATCTCCTTGGAGACGTACGTCATCTCGGCCGTGAGGTTGTCGATCTTGGTCTGGAAGTAGTTGTATCCCCACACCGCCGGAATGGCGACGATCAGACCGAAGGCCGTGGTCGCGAGCGCTTCGGCGATACCACCGCCAATGGAGGCCAGACCGCCGGAGCCCGACGCTGCCATGCCGGTGAAGGCGTTGATGATGCCGATCGTGGTGCCCAGCAGTCCGACGAACGGAGCCGTGGCGCCCACGGTGGCCAGCACGGCCAGGCCGCGCTTCAGGGTCGTGATCTCGAGCAGCATGTTGCGCTCGACGGCACGCTCGGCCGAGTTGATGTCCGAGACGGTGACGGTGCCGTCCATGATGAGGGGCTTCACTTCGCCGAGGGCGCCGCCGAGCACGAGGGCCACATGCGACTTCTTGTAGCTCTCGGCCAGCTTGATGGCCTCGGTGATGTTGTCCTCTTCCAGGAACTGCGAAAACTCGGGCGCGAACTTGATCGTTTCCTTCTGCGCATTCCGGAGGCTCCACCACTTGGAGACCATCACGGTGAGCGAGTACATCGACATGATGGCCAGCAGGATCACGATGCCCTTGGCGAACGGACCCATCTGCTGCCAGAGGCCCAGAATTGACATATCCATCGGTACGGTCTCCGAAAAGGTTATTCGCCCTTGCTGAGCGAGAAGGTGAACGGCTGCTGCACGAGCTGCTTGACCTTCCGCCCACCCACTTCGGCCGGGTCGAAGCGCATGTTGGGAAGCGCGTTCTTCACGGCCTGCGTGAAGAGATCGTGGCTGGACTTGAGCACCTTGAAGCTGCCGGGCTCGTACTTGCCGTCAGCGTCCACGATGAACTGCGCGAGCACTTCGCCTTCCACGTTCGCGGAGCGAAGCATGTCAGGGTAGCGGAGATTACCGGTACCGGGAATCTGCTGCACCTGCTTTTCCACCTGGAACTCGAAGTACGGCTGGTCGCTCACCGGAGCGGTTCCGCCAACGACGCCCTTGGCCACACCGCCGGCGACGCCCTTGCCCGAGAAATCGGCTTCGTCCGTGACTTTCTTGGACAGGTCGATATCGGGGAGCACGTCAGGCACCTTGATCGGTGCGGTGAGCACCTGGAAACCCTTCGGCGGTGGCGGAGCCGCGACGACGTCCTTGGGAAGCGGCTTCGGCTCCTCCTTGGGCGGCGGCGGATCGTCCTTCTTCTTGATCTCGACAAACTCGACCTTTTCGGCCTTCGGCTTGTCAATCACGTTGCTTGCCCGCAGCGTGCCATACACGGCGCCCGTGATCAGGAGCGCGTGCGCGATGATGCTGACGACGAAGCCTGCCGTGGACCGCTGCTTCGCGGGGCGTGTTTCGATCAGGTTATTGAACATGTCCTCGTAGACCTACCCTTGGCTGAAGGACGGGGCACTGCGACAGTCACAATCTGAAGGTACCGCGCCCAGCCCGTGATGGAACCGGCTGGATATTAAGATTCGATGAAAGTCGCGTGTCTCCTCAGCCGTCCGCACGGGGCAGCACCACTGTGAAGAGTGAGCCGCGGCCGAGGCGCGACTGTACACTCACGCGTCCCCCGTGAGCGGAGGCGATCCACTGGCTGATCGAGAGCCCCAGCCCGAAGCCGCTGCGCTCACCGCCGCGCGACCGGGCGCGATCGGCGCGCCAGAAGCGGTCGAACACATGCGAGAGATCGGCGGCCGAGATGCCGATCCCGGAATCGCGAACGCTGAAGGCGATCTCGTCACCCGCGCGGTGCTCCAGTGCCAGCTCCACCTTGCCGCCTCGCGGGGTGTACTTGATCGCGTTGGTGACCAGGTTCAGGAAGAGCTGACGCAGGCGCCGTTCGTCCCCGTCCACCACGCCTTCGTCCAGCACCCTGAGGGTCACGGCGAGACCGGCGTCCTCGCCGAGAATGAGCGCCGTCTCGAACACATCCTGCACCAGCGGCGCGAGGGCGGCGGGTTCGCTGTGGAGGTCGAAGCGACCCTCATCGGCGCGAGCGAGGGTCAGGAGACCGTCCACCAGATCGGCCATCCGCGCCGTCTCCTGCAGCGCTTCCTCGAGCGCCGTCTGCGCCTCGGCACCAGCAGCGCCGGGATGCATGGCGCGCTCGACGTCGGCGCGGAGCACGGTGAGCGGCGTCTTCAGCTCGTGACTGGCGTCCGCGGTGAATCGGCGCAGCCCCTGGAACGACGTCTCGAGTCGCCCGATCATGGCGTTCAGCGTGGAGCCCAGCCGAGAGAGTTCTTCGTTGTCGAGGTCGGAGGGCAGGCGCCGGTGGAGCGAGCGGCCGTCGGTGATGGCCTCGACTTCGTTGATGAGCCGTTCCACCGGCTCGATCGCGCGGCCGGCGATGGCATATGATGCGCCGACGGCAACGAGCAGAATGAACGGCAGGACGACGAGCATCGTTCCCACCAGCAGACTGGCGCTCAGTTCGGTGATACCGGTGGGGACGCCGGCCACGACCCGGGTGATGTCGGGACGCAGCATCGGGTCCGCACGCGCCGCGAGCAGCAGCCGGCCCTGGAAGAGCGGATCATCCACCGACACGATGGCCGCCTCGCCATCAGGCTGCAGTGACACGGCGTTCTGATCGATCGCAGTGCGGTCGTCATCGGAGAGCTGCCGGATGCCCACCGAGGAATAGAGCTGCCGGTCGTCGCGATCGTAGACGATGAAGTAGCCTGGCACGCGCTCGAGGATCGAACGTGCGGCGTCCGTGGCGTAGACACACCGCGTATCACGCTGTTCGCCGCAGGGACGAAGCTGCGTGAGTATCTCGCCACGATCCGCGCCGCGGCGCAACGCCCCGAGCGCGCGGTCTGCCTGCCCCAGCGCCACCGGCCCCAGCTCCTGGATTCCGCGCGCACCCCGCGCGAAGTAGAGCGCGACGGCGAACACCACGAGACTGCCGATGAGCGCGATGCCGTACGCGACGGTGAGACGGGCGCGCAGCGTCGCCATGCGCCACTACTCCTTGATCACGTAGCCCACGCCGCGCACGGTACTGATCAGCTTCCGCGCATGCCCGGCGTCGATCTTCTTGCGGAGATGATTGATGACGACGTCGACGATGTTAGTACCCGGGTCGAAGTGATAGCCCCAGGCATACTCGGTGATGAGCGTGCGACTCATCACCCGTCCCGCGTGACGGGCGAGATACTCCAGCACTGTGTATTCCTTTGGCGTGAGCTCCACGAGCTCCCCTGCACGCCGGACTTCACGAGTGCCCTGATCGATGGTGACGTCTGCCACCGTGAGCACCGGTGCGGCGATGGCGCGCGGACGCCGCGCGAGCGCCTCCACGCGCGCGAGCAGTTCCTCGAAGGCAAAGGGCTTGGTGACGTAGTCGTCGGCGCCGGCCCGGAGCGTCGCGACCTTTGCGTCGACGGCATCCTGCGCGGTGAGCACCAGCACCGGACGCTCGAAGCCACGCGCGCGCAGCGAGCGCAACACGTCGAGGCCGTTCTTCCGCGGCAGACGCATGTCGAGCACGATGAGATCATACGCTTCGGAATTCGCGAGATCCTCGCCCTCCAGACCGTCGGTGGCCAGATCCACCGACCAGCGATTCTCCTCGAGCCCCCGCTTCACATACTGGCCGACCGTCGGGTCGTCCTCGATCACGAGAATGCGCATCAGTCGAGAGGCTCGCCCCCCGGCCGCCGGAACCCGTACTCCCGGATCTTCCGATAGAGGGTCTTGGAGCTGATGCCGAGCGAGCTGGCTGCGCGCCCCTGATGCCAATTGGTGTTCGTGAGGACACTCTCGATGTGCCGCCGCTCCAGCTCCGCCAGCGACACGGCCGGCTGCGACGCCACCGGCGCTGCCTGACCGGGCAGCGTGAGTGGCAGGTCAGCGGCGCGAATGTGCGGGCCGTGCGCCAGCAACACCACACGCTCGATCACGTTCTTGAGCTCTCGCACGTTGCCCGGCCAGGGATACCGCGTGAGCAAGTCCAGGGCATCCACGGTGAGCGTGTGCGACTCACCTTTGCTGAACTGCTTCAGGAATTGCCGTGCGATAAGCGGAATGTCCACCACACGGTCGCGCAGCGGTGGAAGCTGGATGGCAATCGTGTTGATGCGATAGAGCAGATCGTCCCGAAAGAGGCCCTCGGATGCGCGCTGCGCCAGATCGCGGTTGGTGGCGGCGAGAATGCGCACATCCACCTCCACTTTCTGCGTGCCGCCCACACGATAGAAACTGCGCTGGTCGAGGGCCCGCAGCAGCTTGCTCTGCAGCTTTGGAGAGAGCTCGCTGATCTCGTCCAGAAAGAGCGTGCCTCCGGCTGCCAGCTCCATCAGCCCGAGCTTGCGCTCCTCGGCGCCCACGAAGGCCCCGCGCTCGTGGCCGAACAGCTCGCTCTCGAGCATGCCCTCGGTGAGTGCTGCGCAGGTCACATCCACGAACGGACCGTCGCGCCCGCTGAGGCGGTGAAGTGTCTGCGCGATGAGTTCTTTCCCGGTACCAGACTCTCCGGAGATGAGCACCGGGGAATCGCTCGGCGCCACCTTCGCGACGACGTCGAGGACGGCCTGCAACGGCGCGTACTGCGTCGTGATTTCCAGGTGGCCCCCGGCCCGATCGAGCTGCGACTGCAGCAGCACGTTCTCGCGCGACATGCGACGCTTTTCCCACGCGCGCCGCACCAGCACGTCGATCTCGGCCATCCGGTATGGCTTGGCCATGTAGTCATACGCGCCCAGCTTCATCGCGCTGATGGCCGTCTCGATGGTGCCGTTGCCAGTGATGATGATCACCTCCGGGGGATCCGCATCGGCGCGGATCTGCTTCAACACTTCGAGTCCGTCCAGCTCCGGCATCACGATGTCCAGCAGCGCGACGTCGTACGCTTCGGCGCGAAGCGAATCGAGCGCGGCGCGCCCGTCCGTGACGGTGTGCACGGCGTACCCGCGGCTCGTGAGGAAGTTGGAGAGAATCTGCCCCAGATGCACCTCGTCCTCGGCGACCAGTACCTTGATCTTTCCATCAGTCATGCGGTCTGCGTCGCCTCGTCATCGCGGGGAAGAATGATGCGGAACACACTGCCTTCGCCCGGCGTGCTGTCGACTTCGATGCGACCGCCATGCTCGGCGACGATGGCATAGCAGATGGACAGCCCCAGGCCCGTGCCACG
>JBBSVF010000184.1:0-6198 GCA_038233745.1 Gemmatimonadales bacterium | reverse complement strand
TTGCCCAGCGCTACGACTTCAAGGACTCCAAGGCGGAGATCGAGTTCAAGCGAGCCGAGTCGCTGATCGCGCTCGTGGCCGACAGCGATTTGCAGATGACGGCGCTGTTCGCCGTGGTGCAGACCAAGCTCATAAAGCGGGGCGTGCCGGTGAAGAATCTCGAGGTGGGCGAGATCCGGCAGGCTGCGGGCGACACGGTACGGCGCGACGTGAAGCTCAAGATGGAGCTGGACGGCGAGACCGCAAAGAAGGTGGCTGCCGCGATCAAGGAGGCGAAGCTCAAGAAGGTGCAGGCGGCGATCCAGGGCGAGCAGGTGCGGGTGAGCGGTCCCTCCCGCGACGACCTGCAGGAAGCGATGGCGCTGCTGCGCAGCAAGGACTTCGGCGTGGAGCTGCAGTTCGGCAACTACCGCTGATCGCAGGGCTGACATCCGCCGCGCCCCACGCGCGCTACGGGAAGTGGGCGCGATCGGCTATCTTTCTGGATTGAGTGGAGCGGCAGGCCCAGGCCGCCCTCCGGGTCCTCGTCCGTCTGCCGCAACTCCGCATGAAACTCGGCTTCATCACGCTCGGCTGCGACAAGAATACCGTCGACAGTGAACGGTATCTCGCGCAGCTGGCCGATCGTGGCGCCGAGTACACCGATGATCTGTCGGAGGCCGAGGTGATTGTGATCAACACCTGCGGCTTCATCGACGCGGCCAAGAAGGAATCGCTCGACGCGATTGTCGACGCGGGCCGCATGAAGGACGAAGGGCGCTGCCAGGCAGTGGTGGCTGTCGGGTGCATGGTGCAGCGGCACAAGGGCGAACTCGAGGAGGCGCTTCCGGAGGTGGATCTCTTTCTCGGCGCCTCCGAAATGGATCGGCTGCTGCCGGAGCTGGAGGCGCGTGGCCTGATCAGCGACGTGCCGGCGGTGCACCCCGGCGTTCGTCTCTTCACTGGCGAGGTGCGGCATATCCGCTACCTCAAGGTGAGTGAGGGATGCGATCACGGATGCGCCTTCTGCGCCATTCCCCTCATGCGGGGCAAGCATCGCTCATTCGCGCTGGACGAGATCGTGCGCGAGGCGCAGCTCCTCGAGGCGCAGGGCGCGCGCGAGGTGAACCTCGTGGCGCAGGATCTCGCGCATTTCGGACGGGATCGCCGCGATGGTTTCACGCTGCCGGAGCTGCTCGAGGCGCTGGTGCGCGAGACAGATGTGCCATGGTTCCGCATGCTCTATCTCTACAGCTCGGGCATCACGCCTCGGCTCCTGGAGGTGATGGCGCGCGAGCCGCGGATCCTGCCGTACCTCGACATGCCGATGCAACATGCGTCTGATGCGGTGCTTGCGCGCATGCGTCGCCCTGAGCGGCAGCGCACCATCCGCGATCGAGTGCGCAGCGTGCGGGCCACTGTGCCCGACCTGGCCATCCGTACGACGTGCATCGTGGGATTTCCCGGCGAGACGGATGACGATTTCGCGCAGTTGATGGAGTTCGTCGAGGAGATGCAGTTCGAGCGGGTGGGCGCGTTTACGTACTCGCCGCAGGAGGGCACGCGCGCCGCGGAGATGGAGGACGACGTGCCGGACTCCGTGAAGCGCGACCGCCTCGAGCGGCTGATGGACCTGCAGCGGATCATTACCGCGGAGCGGTACGAGCGGTTCGTGGGCCGCCGGGGGCGAGCGATGATCGATCGCATTGTTGACGGAGAGGCGCAGGGGCGCACGGTGTTTCAGGCAGACGACGTCGATGGCATCGTGCACATCGCCGGCGCCAGCGAGCTTGCGCCCGGCACCATCGTGGACGTGGCGATCGAGTCGGTGGAGGATGACGTAGATTTCAGCGCCACGCTCGTGCAACTGGTGAATGCCACGCCGGTGGTCATGCCATCGCGTCTCCGGTCGCTGCCGGTGATGGGCGCGAGCATGGGAGCCTTCGGCCGGTGAAGACTCCTTCCGCCAGTGCACGCACATCGACTCGCTCACACATGCTCATGGAGCGGGCGCGCGATCTTTTTCCGGGCGGGGTGAACTCGCCAGTCCGTGCCTTCGGCGGCGTGGGGGGCGAGCCCTTTGTCGTCTCGCGAGGCCAGGGCGCGCGGATCTGGGATGTCGACGGCAACCAGTACATCGACTACGTGCTGTCATGGGGGCCGCTGGTGCTGGGCCATGCGCATCCCGACATCGTGCAGACGCTCACTGAAACCATCCGTCGCGGCACGAGCTTCGGTATTCCGAGCGGGCTCGAGATCACGCTGGCGGAGCGCGTGCGCGAGCGGATGCCGCATGTGGAGATGATGCGCTTCGTCTCCAGCGGGACGGAGGCCACGATGAGCGCCCTCCGGCTCGCCCGCGCGTACACCGGGCGCGATCTGCTGGTGATGTTCGAGGGCTGCTATCACGGCCACGCGGACAGCTTCCTGGTGAAGGCCGGCTCCGGCGTCGCCACGCTTGGGCTTCCGAACTCCCCCGGTGTCCCTGAAGCGCTGGCCGCGCTGACCCTCACCGTTCCCTTCAACGACGTCGAGGCGCTCGAAGCCGTCATGCGCCAGCATGGAGACCGCGTCGCCGCGATCTTCGTGGAGCCGGTGGTGGGAAACAGTGGCTTCATCGCGCCGCTGCCGGAGTTTCTCCCCGCGCTTCGCCGCATGGCCGACGAGCATGGCGCGCTGCTGGTGTTCGACGAAGTGATGACGGGCTTTCGCGTGCATGCCGGCGGCGCAGCGGCGCTCTACGACGTCATCCCGGATCTCACCACGCTCGGCAAGGTGATCGGCGGCGGTCTTCCAGTGGCGGCGTACGGCGGGCGACGCGAGATCATGGAGCGCATTGCCCCCACCGGCCCCGTGTATCAGGCGGGCACGCTGAGCGGCAATCCGCTCGCAATGGCCGCGGGTATCGCCACACTCACCGCGCTCACGCCCGCAGTGCAGGCCCAGTTGGCCTCGCGCACGAGTGCGCTGGTGGAAGGACTCCGTGGCATCGCCGCCCGGCGCGGTGTGCCGTTCGTGGCCGACAGCGCTGGCTCGATGTTCGGATTCTTCTTCCGCGCCGAGCCGGTGCGGAACTTCGCCGAGGCGAAGCTGGCGGATCTCGCGTTGTTCAGGCGCTTCTTCCACGCCGCGCTCGATCGCGGCATCTATCTCGCGCCCTCGGCGTTCGAGGCGGGATTTCTTTCCACGGCGCATGGCGACGCGGAAATCGCGGTCACGCTCGAACGGCTCGATGCGGCGCTGGCGGACGCGCGGGGCTGATCTGAAGGTCGCCGCGCTGCTTGCGCTGGCGGCCGTGGCCTGTTCGGCGGCAGCGGCCTCCCGCACGCCCGTCGCGGCGTCCGCGGTCGTTCATGCAGCGCCGGGCGTTCGCGGACCGCGCGATGCCTCACGCCGCGATGTGCGCATCCTGCTGGCAGAGGGCGCGGCTGACGTGCGACTCACCTCGGCGGGCGGATGGCGCGTGCTCAGCGAGGACGGCCGGACGGCGATCGCTCTGCCACAGCCCGGCGAGCGATGGCGGTTCACCGCGGGCCAGGGGCTGGTGAACTCGCAACGCGAAGACTCGCGTGCCGTCACTGGCCGCGAGCGCGTGGTCCTGGTGGTGCCGGACGGCGATGGAGTGCTCGAGTTCAACGGCCGGCGCTGGCGTGGCACGCTGGCGATCGACGCAACGGGAGCCGCGCTGCGCGTCGTGAATCGCGTCGCCATGGACGACTACCTGCAGGGCGTGGTGCCGCTGGAAATCGGCACGAGTGCCGCTGCGGATGCGGAGGCGATCGCAGCGCAGGCCGTGGCCGCGCGGAGCTATGCAGTCACGCATCTGGGCTCCACGTCGCGCCCCTGGGATATGCGGGCCACGGTGCTGGACCAGGTGTACGGCGGGGTGAATGCCGAGACCGGTGCCGGCAATCGCGCGGTGCGGGAGACGAGCGGGCTGGTGCTCCTGTACGGGGGCCGAGCGGTGAATGCACCGTATCACGCCGCGTGCGGCGGCAGCACTGCGGAGCCACAGGATGTCTGGAACACCGGCAGCGAGCCGTGGCTGCAGCGCGTGAGTGACCGCATTCCGGGCACGGATCGCGACTACTGCGACCAGGCCCCGCGATATCGCTGGGACCGGAACTTCGGCGAGGAGGAGTTGCGCTCGCTCATCGCGCGATATCTGCAGCGTGGCCAGCCTGGAGGGACGGCTCCCTCTGCCATTCGCGGGGTATCGGTAAGTGGTGTGACACCCGCTGGTCGCGTGGCACGTCTCACCGTGGACACCGATCGTGGACCAGTGGTGCTGCGGGGTGATGCGATTCGCGGAGCGCTGCGTCTTCCGAGTGGCGGGCTGTTGTACAGCACGTATTTTTCCGTCGCGACAACGATGGATGCGGGACGTGTGCGGGAGCTGCGGTTGCATGGGGGCGGTAACGGACATGGCGTGGGCATGTGCCAGTCGGGCGCTATCGGACGGGCACGAGCCGGGCAGGATTTCCGGCGCATTCTCCAGACGTACTATCCGGGAGCCTCGATCGGCTACATCGAGTGAATGCAGGAGCTGCGTTCGCCGATGCGCTGCACGAGTCCCCCCTTCAGCGGAACGGTGATCGATGACGGAGCCGATTCGGATCGGGATTGTCGGGGCGGGGGCGATCGCGCAGCTCACGCACCTGCCGGTGCTCTCGCGGATGCGCGGCGTGCAGCTGGTGGCCATCTGCGACAACGATCGGCCCAAGGCGCGCGCGCTCGCTGATCGCTTCGAGATCCGGGATGTGCATACGGACATCGACGACCTGCTGGGCGATGAGGATTTGCAGGCGCTCGTGATCGCGACGCCGAATCATCTGCACGAACCGCATGTGCTGAGTGCGATCGCGGCGGGGCTCGACGTGCTGGTGGAGCGTCCCCTGGCGCTCACGAGCCGCGGGGTGGAACGCATCGTGAATGCGGCGGCGCGCGCAGGACGCAAGGTGATCGTGGCCAACAATCACCGGTTTCGCAGCGATGTCCAGGCGCTCGCGGGCTTCCTGCGCGGCGGCGAGCTGGGCAAGCTCACGGGCATTCGCACCGGCGCCTATCACCACCGCCGCGCGGGAGCCGGCTGGCGGCAGCGGCGGCTGGAGGCGGGCGGCGGCGCTTTCTTCGACTACGGCGTGCCGCTGCTGGATCTGGCGCTCTGGCTGGGAGAATATCCACAGCCCGAGCGGGTGGTGGCGCAGATGGAGCGCGGCAACGGCAAGAATGCCGTGGAGGAGGCGATGCTCGTGCAGATCCACTGCGCACCGGGTGTGGCGCTCAACATCGATGTGTCGTCGTCGTATGTGGGTGAGGAGGAGCGCTGGTGGTTCGAGACGCTGTGCACACGCGGCAGCGCCCGGCTCGCCCCCCTGCGGGTGGTGAAGGAGCTCACGGGACGCCCCACGAATGTCTCCCCGCGCGGTGCCGCTGCCCGTGAGAGCGCGTTCATCCAGTCGTACCGCGCAGAGCTCGCCCACTTTCGTTCCTTGGTCGCTGGCGAGACCGAGTATGAAGCGCCCACTGATCAGATTGTGCTGCATCGCGTGATCGAGGCGATCTACAAGTCCGCCGACGAGGGCCGAGAGATCCGGCTGTGATGCGCCGACTCGTGTTGATCGCCCTCCTCTGGTGCGCCGCCTCGCGCACCGCGCAGGCGCAGCCCGCACCGACGCCGGTAGCGCGCGAGAGTCTCACGGTCACGCTGATCACCTTCGGGCAGAACACCGAGGTGTTCGAGCGCTTTGGCCACAACGCGCTCTGGTTCCACGACAATCGCACGGGTGAGGATATCGCCTACCACTGGGGGCTCTTCGGCTTCAATGACCCGGGCTTCATCTGGCGGTTCCTCACCGGCGATACGAACTATTCGATGGGACCCACGAATCCGCTGGCGCTTATCGAGTACGAGCGTCGCGCCGGTCGTCCGATCACGCTCTCGCGACTGAATCTCACGCCGCCTCAGGCGCAGTCGCTCCGCGACTACGTCCGGTGGAACGAGCTGCCGGCGAATGTGCACTACAGGTACGACTACTTCGCGGACAACTGCTCCACCCGGCTGCGGGACGCCATCGACCACTCGCTGGGGGGCGCGCTCCATCGCGCCTTTCCTGACACCGCCACGTCGATGAGCTATCGCCGTGAAAGTGTGCGCCTCACCGACGGCGATCCTCCCATCCAGGCGGGCATCGACATCGCACTGGGCCGCCCCGCCGA
>JBBSVF010000183.1:0-6205 GCA_038233745.1 Gemmatimonadales bacterium | reverse complement strand
CCTTCGCGCGCACCTTCGATCTCAAGCCTGGCGACAAGATGTACGTGGCGCCGGAGAACCGGGTGAAGATCTGGTAGTCTGGACCTGACACGCTGGTCACAGCCGCGCCCGGGACGATTCGTCGTTCCGGGCGCGTTTACCGTGGCCTTTGAGTTGATCATCGGCATACACGGCGCGAAGTTATGGTATGACGTGGACGTCGCTCGCTCTCACGCTCGCCCTGCGTAGCGTTCTCAACCCGATTACCGGCAGCGCGCTGCTGCGCGTGGCCTGGCGCTTCCGTCGACTGCACTGGTGGCGAATTGCCCCGTTCCTGCCGGTGCCGGATCCGGTTTACCTGCGGTGGCGCATGCATACCGCGTACGGGAACGAAGACGTCGTGCCGCCTGCGGATGACGTGGTGCGCTTTGCACGATGGGCGGTACGGTAAGCGCATGCCCGTCATCCTGAGCGCAGCGAAGGATCTGCAGTCTGCCGTCCCCTCGCGGGGCTTCGCTGGCTGACGAGTACCGGAGTACCGAGTACGAGTACTGCGTACCGGGTACGAGGTTGCCGGCAGTACGGGGTACCTGGTACCTCGTACGAGACCTGGCCGACGCTCCGGGGGAGACGCTTTCGCGGTGCTGCGGCGCGTTTTCGAGTACTGCGTACCGAGTACTGAGTACGGGTACCTCGTACTGTCGGCTCGTATCCGTACCGGCTACCGCAGTCTCGTACGAGTCCGGAGTACACAAGTTGCGCCTTCGAATCCGATCGTGAACAGCCGCGTGGCAGCCATCAGAGCCACGACTCGCCGTCGAGATGCGCGGGCGACGTGACACCCAGCGCGTCCAGGGTGCTCGCAAATACATCGGTGGTGCGACGTGGCGCGCGTGCGGGCGGTCGGTTGGTGAGCAGTGGCACGAGCATGTGATCACGATGCAGGGCACCGTGCGCGCTGCGATGCGGGATCGGTTCCCAGCGCGCGCGGAAATCCCATCCCGGCGTGGCACTCAGGATGATGTCGCCAACGCGCGATGAACGACAGAGCGACGCGATCTGCACGACGGCATCCGGATACTCCGTGTCGATGGTCGCATCGTAGGCGTCATTTGCGTCGCCCTCGAAGTCGGCGCCGAGGCCGAGCGGGTCGCCGGAGTGTCGCTCGTAGCGGTAGCAGTTGCCCTGGTGCGTGATCAGTGCGTCGCCACGAGTGGTGTGACGCACGAGACAGGCGTCCGCGTCAACCGGCAACAGCATCACGTCAACCGACTCGCGCGCGAGCAACGCATCGGCGAACGCTCCGTGACGCGTGCGTAGCTGATTCCAGCCCGAACGCACCGGCGACGCGAGCTCCAGATACAGGTGCGCCATCGCGTTACCACTCACCATCACCGCCACATCCGGCGCGAGGGCCACTGGCCAGGGGTGCGCGATGGTGCGCAGGCCCCGCGACGCCACCCAGTCCGCGAGATCCTCGTGCGAGCGCACTGGCGAATGCCCGTGATCACTCACGATCCAGAGATGCGTCTCGTCCCATGTCCCATCGCGTTCCAGTGTCTCGCGAAGCATCGCAACCGTCTCATCCACGATGACAACGGCGCGGCGCACGAGTGGCGAATCATGCCCCTGGGAGTGCGACGCCTTGTCGATACCGGTGAGCGCGGCGAAGAGGTAGTCGGGAGACTCCACTCGCACCCGTCGCGCCAGTTCCGCCGCCACCTGACGGTCGACGTCGAGCCATGCGTCCACCCGACCGCGGAAGTGCGTGGCAGCAGCGCGCGCCGCAGAGGCGACAGTGAGAGCGCCCACACGTCGCTCGGGAGGCAGCCCGCGGGTGATGACGCTGAGCGCGCCGACGCTGCGCGGCACCAGCTCGAACACGGTAGGCGCAGCCGCGTCGAGGTCGGAGTCGAACCGGCGCATCTGCGGGCCCACATAGCTGCGCGAGCGATCTGGCCAGATCGCGTCCGTACGCGAGCGATCGTACCAGCGCAGGCCCGGCACGCCGATCTCCCCCGGAAACCGTCCCATCAGGAATGGCGTATAGGCCGGCCCCGTGACCGAGGGAAACACCGAGGTGATCACATGGTGCCCGCCCTCGTCACGCAGACGCTGCAACGCCGGCAGTGCGGAGAGATCTCCGGTAAACGCGTCGGCCCGTGCGCCATCGGCCACGAGCACGACGACACGCATCAGCCAGTGGCCACCCTGAGCCGGCGCAGCAGCATCGGCATGGTACCGCCCTGGAAGAGCAGCGACAGCGCTACCGTGCCGGCAGCCAGCTCCACAATGAGCTCGCGATCCGCGATCGTGTCCGGCAGCGACAGTGCCAGCACCAGGGACAGTGCACCGCGCAGCCCCCCCCACGTCATCACGGCGCGCCAGCGGAGCGGCACATGTTCCGATGTGCGGGAGAGTGCACCCGTGACAGCCAGGATCACCAGCGCGCGCGCGAGCAGCACCGCGAATGCCCCCACGAGAATCAGTGGCCACCGTCGCAAGAGCGCCGAGGGGTCGATCTCGGCGCCCAACAGCAGGAATACCGCGGAGTTGAGGGCAAAGGCCAGCCACTCCCAGAACGCGTCCACCGCACTGCGAGTGGTAGCTGACAGCGTGTGATGACGCCCCGCATGGCCGCAGATGACGCCGGCCGTGACCGTGGCGATCACTCCCGAGAAGTGCACCGACTCTGCGGCGACGAACGAGCCGTACGCGGCGATGGTGGTGAGCGTGATCTCGATGGCCGCGTCATCGATGCGTGTCCGCACATGCGACGCAAACCAGCCAATCACCAATCCGACGATCGCCCCACCCCCGGCGATGGTCACGAATCCCGTGACGAGCGCCTGCGGCGTGGGCCGCTGCCCTGTCACGTACGAGATCAGCAGCGTGAGGAACACGATGGAGGTGCCGTCGTTCAGCAGACTCTCGCTCTCCACCAGCACGTGCAAGCGACGCGGGGCATTCACCTGCCGGAAGAGCGCCGTGACCGCCACCGGATCCGTGGCCGCGATCACGCCGGCGAAGAGCAGCGCGGTGGACCAGCTCACATGCGCGAGCGAGGCGGGCATGAGCTGCGACAGATAGACGAAGATCGCCGCCGTGAGCAGAATGGCGACGCCGACTCCCGGGATGGCAAGGGCCGAGATGGTCCAGGAGCTCTCGCGCAGTTCGCGAATCTCCAGGTGGTAGGCCGCCTCGAAGAGCAGGCCGGGGAGAAACACAGTGAAGAGCAGGTCCCGGGTGAGACGTGGCAGCTCCACGATGTGCATGGCGCCCATGGCCACGCCCACCACCAGCAAGGCAGCCGTCAATGGGGCGCGAATGCGCTGCGAGACGATGGCCACAGCCGTCGCCACGCAGTACATGAGAATGATCACCGCGATGGGATGCTCGGGCAGCATGGACACAACATATTCACTGGCACGGCGACATGGCGAGACACCGCTCGCTGGCGCACAACCCCGCAGCCGCGCTACAATGCCGGATGCCCACACGTAAAGGCACTACCCCGCCGACAAAGCAGGCGACGACCAAGGCGAAACCGGAGGCGCAGAGCAGGCCGAAGGCGAAGGCCAGGCCGCTGGCGCCCGACACGCCGAAAGCGAAGGCAAAGGCGGCAGACAAGCCAAAGCCGAAAGCAAAGGCGCCGCGTACCGCCACGGGAAAGCGGGGCAATCCGGAGCAGCTCGCCGCCGCACAGGCCGAGGCGCAGGACTTCCTGCGCGAACGCACCGAGGAGGGGCACCGCGCAGCGGGCCGCACGCCGCCGTCGACGGTCACGGGCCAGCGGCGCGCTGGCGCCACACGGAAGCTCGACAGCGATCTCCGGGATTTCGTGTCGCCAGTGACGGAGGACGAGAAGCTCCTGCAGCAGCCGGGCAGCGAGGATGAGCCGCGCGATCGTCAGGATTTCACGCGCACGGATACCTGGCGCGTCATGCGCATCATGAGCGAGTTCATCGAGGGGTTCGACACCCTCGCCGGCGTCGACCGAGGGGTCTCCATCTTCGGCTCGGCCCGCACGGCGCCCGACGACCCGCAGTATCTCGCAGCGCAGGAAACGGCGCAGTTGCTGGCCGAGGCGGGGTTCCAGATCATTACCGGGGCAGGCCCCGGAATCATGGAAGCCGCGAACAAGGGCGCGAAGGAAGGCGGGGGTGATTCCATCGGCTGCAACATCGAGCTGCCCTTCGAACAGGGCGCCAACCCGTACGTCGACACGCTGGTGAACTTCCGCTACTTCATGGTGCGGAAGACGATGTTCATCAAGTACTCCAGCGCCTTCATCATCTTTCCCGGCGGGTTCGGAACCCTGGACGAGGCCTTCGAGGCGCTCACGTTGATCCAGACCGGCAAGATCTACCAGTTTCCCGTGATCCTGTTTGGCCGGCACTATTGGGCGGGGCTCATTCGCTGGCTGCAATCGCGGGTGCTCGTGGAGAAGAAGATCTCTCCCGGCGACCTCGATCTCATGCTCCTCACGGACGATCCCGCGGAAGCGGCGAATGCCGTGATCGCGGCGTGGAAGAGTGTGAACCCGGACCGGTAGGGAGTTGCCCGCTCCGATGAATAGATTGCAGGGCGAGCCTGCTCACCCGCTTCCCTGAACCCCCGATTCGCTCATGGCCAGCAAGAAGAAGAACGACGATGGTGAACGCGAGCGCGGCGGATTCAAGGCCTCTCGTCACGGCGCCGACAAGGACAAGTCGTCGGCGGCGGGGAACAAGAGCGAGCAGAAACGGGCCGCGGAGGAGCGGGAACGGGCGGGCCAGGGGCACACGTCGCACGAAGGCTCGAAGTTCCTGCAGGGCGGACGCATTCTCCCGCGGCGCATCGACGGCACCGAGACGGCAGCCGACCTGATCGATGGCACCTTCATGGCGTACAATGGCGCCCGCCTGCGCGAGGCCTGTCATCTCTTCACGCAGAAGATGCTGGAGCCGGATGTGACGGTCGGCATGACCCTCACCGGTGCGCTCACGCCGGCGGGGCTCGGCATGGCGGCGCTCATTCCGCTCATCGAGTCCGGCTTCGTGGACTGGATCATCAGCACCGGCGCCAACCTGTACCATGACGCGCACTTCGGCCTGGGTCTGTCGATGCACCGCGGCAATGCGCAGGCGAGCGACACCGTGTTGCGCGAAGAAGGGATCGTCCGCATCTACGACATCTTCTTCGATTACGACGTGCTGTTGAGCACCGACGCCTTCTTCCGGAAGATCGTGCAGGGCCCCGAGTTCCAGCGGCCGATGAGCAGCGCCGAATTCCATGCGCTGTGCGGCAAGTACATCCGCGAGCGGGAGAAGGCGCTGGGCATCGGTAACAAGTCACTGCTCGGTGTGGCGTACGAATGTGGCGTGCCCATCTACACCAGCAGCCCGGGCGACTCGAGCATCGGCATGAACGTCGCCGCGCTTGCGCTCGAGGGGAACAAGTGCGTGATCGATCCCAACGCGGATGTGAATGAAACGGCGTCGCTCGTGCTCGGCGCCAAGCGCGGCGGTGGCAAGAGTGCGGTGTTCATCTGCGGGGGTGGCAGTCCCAAGAACTTCGCCTTGCAGACCGAGCCGCAGATCCAGGAAGTGCTCGGCATCGACGAGAAGGGGCACGACTACTTCCTGCAGGTCACCGATGCGCGTCCGGACACCGGGGGCCTGAGCGGGGCGACGCCGGCGGAAGCGGTGAGCTGGGGGAAGATCGATCCCGATCGCCTTCCCGATGCCGTCGTCTGCTACCTGGACAACACCGTGGCGCTGCCGCTGATCACTGCGTACGCGCATGCGCGCCACACGGCGCGGCCGCTGAAGCGGTTGCTGGATCATCGCGAGGCCAACATGCAGATGTTGCGCGACGAGTTCGCGAAGGCCAACGCTGGTGAGGAAGCGCATGCCGACGCAGAGCATGCGAGCGTCACTCTGGAGCGGCATCGGTAGTCCGATCACTTTTGCGCTGCGGTGGAGCGTTCGGAACGGATACCAGCCCGGATGACACGGAAACAGCCGGATACGGCGCACCCCCCAAAGAACTGTTGCTGTATCAGGCAGTTTCCTTTCAATCCGTTAGATCCGTTCCGAACGCTTTCAAACAGCGATCATCTCTCTCCCGGCCGGTACACCCGCTCCGTATGCCCCACGAGCTGCGGCGCATAGAAATACACGGTCCGCAAATCCCCCCGCGCATACCGATCAGCTTCATCATTGAAATGCGGCGACCCGGGATG
>JBBSVF010000182.1:0-6243 GCA_038233745.1 Gemmatimonadales bacterium | reverse complement strand
CGTTGCGGCAATGGCCAGCGGAATCGCGATCTCGCGCCGAAGGAGCTCCAGGTCATCCGTTGTTGGTGCGGCGGCGGGTGACGAATCCACCACCGTGAGGTTGAAGGTGGAATCGTTGCGCAGTGCCTCGATCACCGCCTGTGGTGATCCGCGAACATAGGTGGGCGCGTCGCCATCCAGTTCGCCGCGCCCGGTGGCGTAATCCAGCGGGCGGGTGGCGGGTTGCGTGTCGCGTGCGACAACGGTGTCGCCAGGGCCGCGCGCCGCGCGATCCTCGATCTTCACGCACCCGGTAATGCCAAGCGTCATCAGTGGCAACAGCCGGAATGCGAATGGGACGTGCGGCATCGGAAGCACCGGAACGAGGAACGAGGAACGGAATATGGCGACGAGCTAGTGGAGCGCCGGCAGTGCATGCAGCGCTGCCATGAAGCGCGCCAGGCGATCGCGATACAGCATCGCCACCGTGTGCGACCCATGCCCCCGCGTGTCGGGTCCGGTGGGGACCAGCACGTACTCTCCCCTCGCCACGAGTGGCATCAAGCGCTCCATCAATCCCAGCTCCGGGGGATTCACGAAATCGTCAGCCGAGTTGATGGCCAGCACTGGCACGCGAATCTCGCGCAGGCGGGGTGAGGGATCGTAGTTGCGCGATGCATCGAAGGCGTAGAGAAAGTCGTTCGCGTCCATCGTGCGCATGCGCGCGTCCAGGAAGCGGGTAATCTGCGCATCGGCACTGTCGCGGGTGGGCGCGGCGTGCTGTTGTACCAGCGGCGCACTCGTCATCAGGAACAGCATCTGCAGCGCCGCGCGAAGTCCGGGGGGCTGTGCGGTGTAGTCGCCGTCCTTCCATAGTGGGTCGCTGCGGATGTCGTCCATGGCCATCTGCCGAACCATCCTGTTGCGACCGGCAATCGACGTCGGCACACTCGCCAGAGGCACGATGCCGTCCATGAACGCCGGGTAGCGTTCGGCCCACACCCAGCTGTGCATTCCACCCATCGACGTGCCCATCACCAGGCGCAGGTGTGACACGCCGAGTCCGTCCACGAGGAGCCGATGCGTGGCGTTCACCATGTCGTCGTAATCATACTTCGGGAAGCGCGCATGCTGCCCTTCACTCGGGCGACTGGATTGCCCGTGACCAATGCCGTCCGGCAGGACGATGTAATAGCGCGAAGTATCGAGCGGCTGACCGGGGCCGTAGAGCACAGGCGCGAAGGAGGGCGAGAGGAACTGCGCCCCTGACCCGGTGGTGCCGTGGAGCACGAGCACCGCGTTGCGCACGACATTCGACGCATCGCGACGCGGGTGCCCCAATGTGCGATAGTGGAGGCGCAGTTCCGGGAGCCGCTCGCCCGAGCCGAAGACGAAATCACGGATAACGAAATCCCCGCTGGTGACGGCCTGCGTGCTGGACTGCGCAATGGCGGACGAGGGCGTCGCGAACAGCGTGGCGGCGATCGCCCCGCAGATGAGACGGGCAAGTGGACGCATCAGCGCTTCTTCGGAGCGGGAAGGTAGATATCGACAGGCGCGGCGGGTCCGTCGCTCAACACGAGTGCAGGATGCCACGCGAGAAAGGGCAGCACCCCTGGCAGGGTCCGGAACGCGACGTCCATGAACGGATCGAAGCCCGGCGCGTCCTCGCGCATTTCCAGCGCGGCGCCGTCGGCGAGTGTCACCGTGACGAGGGCGATGCGCGGCAGGGTGGCCGACGGCCTGGCAGCAATGCGGCGAACATCGCCCCAGCGTGCCGCGGCAATGCAGCGTCCGCCTTTCCAGAGCGCGAACCCCGCAGCCACCACAACAATCCGTCCGCGGTCGGCGCTATCCTTCGGCAATGCCGTCTCTGCCACGATGGGTCCCCAGAAATCCGGGCTGTGGGTGCCTGCTCCTGCTGGCGATCGCCGCCATCGCCTTTCTGCTGCTGGCGGACGGAAATCGTTAGCGTCCGGAGCAATATGTGGTGGGGGCATGGATGCTGCTCTCCCCCCGCGCCGCGCGGTAGATTGGGTGACGCCACCCTCCCCCCACCCACTGAGGAGACAGGCCCATCCTGACCCTGCTGCTGCAGATCGCCCATCAGCTGCCGAACACCGGGCACTCCATGACGCTCCTGGAGCGGCTCTGGAAGTACACGGCGCTCGGCGCGTCCAGCATCGTGTTCGAGGAGGCCAATCCCATCTTCGGTGGACTGGCCATCCGGCACGGTCGCGCCGGTACGGTGGGTGTCGTGGCCGCGGTCGCTATCGGGACATGGATCGCATCCGTGGCGCTCTATGCTGTGGGGCGCTGGCGGATCGACTGGGTGCAGCGGCGCTGGCCCGACAAGCAGCGGTTGCTGGACGCGGCCCTGGAGATCGTGCGGCGCCATCCCTGGCGCGCTTCGCTCGCGGTGCGATTCGCGTACGGACTGCGCCTGCCGGTCCCCATCGCGTGCGGCGCCGCGCGACTCCCGTTCTCGCTGTATCTCATCGCGAGCGGCATCAGCTGCTGGGTGTGGGCCGGCCTGTTCACGTGGCTGGGCTACGCCTTCGGCGGCGTTGCACTCATGATGCTCCAGATCACCCACCGCGCGGATGTGCGGCTCGGGATGGTGGCGCTGGGGCTGTGCGTGGCCCTCTACTTCATCACGCGCAGACGGCTCTACGCCGAACGCACCGCGCATCTGTTGTCGGGCGAGGACATCCCGATCCTGACGACCGCGGAGCGCGCGGCGCGGCACATGCCTCCGCGGCCTCCCGAGTGACCGCACCCGCGGCCTCCCGCAGCAGCGCCCACGCACGCGCCACATGCACTTCCGTCGTCCGGATATTCCCGATCGCCATGCGGATGACAAAGCGATCATGAAGCCGCGTATGTGAGAGGTACGCTTCTCCACTCTCGTTCACCCGCTCCAGAATCGCAGCGTTCGCTACATCGCGCTCGGGCTCGGTCATTCCCGCCGGCGCAAACCGGAAACACACCAGCGCAAAGGGCGTCGGCGCCGACAGCTCCCACTCGGGATCGCGGCGCACCCACTCGGCCATCATGCCCGCCAGATCGCAGTGCGCCTCGAGACGCGCCGCCAGCCCCTCGGCGCCGAAGGCCCGGATCACCATCCAGAGCTTGAGTGCGCGAAAGCGCCGGCCAAGCTGCACGCCGTAGTCCATGAGATTCACCACCTCATCCTGCTCGCGCGTGACGAGGTACTCCGGCACCAGCGAAAATGCCCGCCGAAGAATGTGGGGATGCCGGGTGAAGAAGGCGCTGCAATCCACCGGCGTGAACAGCCACTTGTGAGGATTCACCACGAGTGAATCCGCGCGCTCCACTCCATCCAGCACATGGCGGTAGCGGGGCGACACCGCCGCCACGCCGCCATACGCGCCGTCCACATGCAACCACACCTTCTCGCGCTCGCAGATGTCGGCGATCTGCGGCACGGGATCGATGCTGGTGGTGCTCGTCGTGCCCACAGTCGCCACGCATGCGAGGGGCAGATACCCCGCCGCGCGGTCGGTCGCGATCGCCTCGGCGAGCGCCTCGGGACGCATGCGGAACTCCGCGTCGGCTGGAATCTTCACCACATTGGCGAGGCCGATCCCGAGCGTGAGCGCACCCTTGTCGACCGACGAGTGGGCGTGCTCGGAGCAGTACACGCGCAGTACCGGGAGCTCCGGTCGCCCAGCCATTCCCAGCTCGCGGATCGCAAGTTCGGGATGAGCCTCACGCGCAGCGGCAAGCGCGAGCATCGTGGAGATCGACGCGGTGTCATTGATGAGGCCGAACCAGCCGGGCTGCATGCCGAGCAGCTGGCGCAGCCAGTCCATCACCAGCTCCTCGAGCTCCGTGGCGGCGGGCGACGTCTTCCACAGCATGGCGTTCACGTCCAGCGCCGCCATCAACAGCTCGGCCAGGATTCCCGGCACCGACGACGAGATGGCGAAGTACGCGAAGAAGCCTGGGTGATTCCAGTGCGTGATGCCGGGCATGATCCGCGATTCCACATCGGCGAGAATCTGCTCCAGCCGCTCGCCGCTCTTTGGTGGCGACGCTGGCAGCGACGCGCGAATCTCCCCCGGCTTCGCTCGCGACATCACCGGGAACCGCTCGGGATGCTCCAGATACTCCGCGATCCACGCGAGCAGCCGTCCGCCCTGCTCCACGAGCTCGGCGGTGGGCAGATCACCCCGCATATCACTCATCGCATGTCACTCATCAGCGCCACCGGAACAACCGCATCGCCAGCGCGAACGACACCACGAGCCACGCGCTCACGATGGCCAGCGCCGGTGCAACCTCGCTCCACCCCGCACCCTGCAGCATCGTTCCCCGCAACGCATTGATGGTCGCTGTGAGAGGCAGCGCCTGAATCACCGGCTGCGCGGCCTTTGGAAAGTTGCTGGCGGAAAAGAACACCCCAGACAACACCCACATCGGCATCATCGTGAGATTCATCAGCCCTGACACACCCTCGATAGTGCGCGCGCGCGATGCGAGCAGCAGCCCCACACCACCGAATGCGAGCGCCGAGACGAGACAGACCACCGCGAGCTGCAGCAGCGAGCCGCGCACTGGCACGTCGAAGAACAGCCGCGCACTCCCCACCAACACGCCCACTTCCAGCAGCAGGAAGAGGAAGCGCGAAAACAGGTACGACGCCAGGTAATGAGCGCGCGACATCGGAGTCGCTACCAGTCGCTTGAGCAGATGCTTGCGCCGCGCCTCCACGATCGCGAACCCGAGCCCCCAGATGCCGCCGCTCATGATGTTCATTCCCAGCAGCCCGGGAATCACGAAATCGATGTAGCGCGAGCCGCGTTCGTGAACGAGCGCGTCGTTCACCGCCACGGGATCCTGCCGCCCCGCGCCGCGCTGCACGGCCTCATCGGCGAGCGCGCGGGCCGACCGCCCGTCGGGGCGCGTGTCGTCGTAGCGATAGTGCACCGTGCCGCCCGCATCCACACTCGCCACGAGCGCGGTGGTGCCGGCGCGCAGCGCCTGCAGCGCGCTGTCAGCACTGACCATCTCCACTCGCAGACCCGTTCCCTTCGTCAACCGATCGGCGAGCTGCACCGAGGCAGGACCATTCCGCACGACCGTGACGCTCACCACATCGGCGGGCTTGTTCCTGAACGCCACACCGAGGCCCACCGCCAGCAGCAGGGGGAACACGAAGGTCCAGAACACCGCCTCGGGCTCGCGGATGAACTCGCGGAAGCGCACGAGGGTGAGCTGTGCGAGTGAGCGCGACGACCACGGAAGTGGCGCGCTCTGCTCCTTCGCGCGCAGATCAGCCATCGCGCAACTGCCTCCCGGTGAGGGAGACGAACACATCCTCGAGGGTGGCCGAGTGCGTCACGAGTTCCAGCAGTGGCGCGCCGCGACGATCCAGCTCGGCAAGGAGTGCCGGAACGGCGCGCGCCAGCTCGCTCACCTCGAGTGTCCAGCGCCCCTGCTTCTCGCGCGCGGTCTGCACGCCATCCAGCGCGCACAACGCCCCCAGGGAGATGGAGTGACCCATCTCTTCCGGCACCGTGAACTCCACCACATGCTCTGCGCCCAGCGTCGCAATGAGCGCTCGCGGCGTTCCCTCGGCGATCGCACGCCCATGGTCCACGATGGCGACGCGATCGCACAACCGTTCGGCTTCGTCCATGTAATGGGTGGTGAGCACGATGCTTCGGCCCGTGCGCTTGAGCTCCGTGATCAGCTCCCAGAGCTGCCGGCGCGACTGCGGATCCAGTCCGGTGGTGGGCTCGTCGAGAAAGAGCAGTTCCGGATCGCCCACCAGCGCGCACGCGAGCGCGAGACGCTGCTTCTGTCCGCCAGAGAGTTTCCCGACCCGTGCGCCGCGCTTTTCGTTCAGCTGCACGATGCCGATCACGTCATCCACCGAACGTCCATGCCGATAGAAACTCCGGAAGAGCCGCACCGTCTCGTGCACCGTGAGCTTTTCGGCGAGCTGCGTCTCCTGGAGCTGGATACCGAGGCGCTCGCGGAGTTCCGCTTCATCGTTGGCCCAGGTGCGTCCGAGTACCTCCACCTCGCCGGCGTCTGGCGTCGCGAGGCCCTCGCAGATTTCGATTGTCGTCGTCTTGCCGGCGCCATTGGGTCCGAGCAGGCCGAAGCACTCGCCTTGTTGCACCTGGAGATCCAGTCCATCCACAGCGACGACATTACCGAACTGTTTACGCAGGCCGGAAACGCGGAGCGCCGCCACGGTCACGACGATGCCTGAATACGGCGGCTCATGGT
>JBBSVF010000181.1:0-6270 GCA_038233745.1 Gemmatimonadales bacterium | reverse complement strand
TCACGTGTACCACGTGAATCCGGAACCCGTCGCCCAGATTCATTCGCGGCGCCCACTTCGGCAGCGCCGGCGAAGCCACACGGATCTTTCGCCAGTCGTACGCGGCCGCCGCGTCCATGTTGCTGACGAAGACCAACTCGCGCGCGAGCAGTGCCTGCGCGACACCGTTGCGCGGCGTGGGTCCTGGCATGAAGACCTTCGGCCCCTTGAGCGGTTTCGGGGCGAGCAGGCCACGCGCGATCAGTCCGCCGATGAGCGACGGCCGCCATTCGCGCGCCGGGGCGCCGGCGTCCGGACGCTCGGTCCGGATGAGTGTGGCCAGCGAGTCGTCGTAGAGTTCATCGGCGATGACCAGATGCTCGAGCACCTGTCCGATGCTCCACCCATTCGGCTCGGGGTGCGCTGCCAGCTGTGAGTCATCCAGCGGCGCCAGCAGCCCAGCCATTCGCTCGCGTGTGGCCACGGACTGCGAGCGCAAGTCGCGTACGAGGCCCTGCTGGATCACTCGCATCAGCTGGGCGAAGCGGGGCGCGGAGAGGAGATCGAGAGGCGGAATCCGTCGGGGTCGGTGATGCGGAAGACCCGCACGCCCCACGGCATGTCTGCCGGCGGCGTCTCCAACGTGCCCCCGCGCTGCACGATCCCGTTCGCGACGGTATCGATGTCCTGCCCCGTCTCGATCTGCATGGACATGCCCTCGCCCTTGCTGCGCTCCCAGCCTTTCTGGCCGTCATCCTGACCCAGCAGCAGCGCGACGTCGCCGGCCTTCACTCGCGCGGCCATCAGGCGACCATCGCGTTCGAACTTCTGATCGAGGGTGAAGCCCACGACCTCGGTGTACCACGTGATGCTGCGCTGGAGGTCCGTTGCCGTGATGGAGACCGCGAGTGAGCGACCGCGGAAGGACTGCGGCTCGGCACGGGTAGTCTGGGCGTCGTCGGGCATGATCGGAGGGGAGCGGGGGAAGGCGGAGCGGATGCCGGCACATATAGGGGGAACCGCGCGGCGCGGGCAAGTCCCGATGCGGCTTTGATGTGGCGCGAAGCCCGAGGTCAGCGCATCTTCAGCGGATGAACGAGATGCCGCTGGACCGGGTGATCGCCGCGGTCGGCGACCAGTACGACATCGAGGGCGAGACTCCGGCCGATCTCCTCGAGCGCGACGTTCGGACGCCCGTTGCCGTGGGCAACCGGCTTCCGCGCCACGTCACAGCCGCGGTGGCCGGTTCCGTGCGAGGGAGCAACGCATGAGCCCCTCCGACGAGCCGCGGCTGCGGCACCTCTTCGACAACAATCAGGCGTGGGCCGCCGAGATGACGCGGCGAGACCCGGAATTCTTCACGCGACTGTCGAATCAGCAGGCGCCGAAGCATCTGTGGATCGGCTGTTCCGACAGCCGCGTTCCGGCCAACGAGATCGTGGGACTGGCGCCAGGCGAGCTGTTCGTTCACCGCAATGTCGCGAATGTGGTGGTGCACGCCGATCTCAACTGTCTGTCGGTGATGCAGTTCGCGGTGGAAGTGCTCGGGGTGCAGCACATCATCGTCACCGGGCACTACGGCTGCGGCGGAGTACTCGCAGCGTTGCGCGATGACCGCGTGGGACTGGCCGACAACTGGCTGCGACATGTGGCCGACGTGCGATGGAAACACGCGGCTCAGCTCGAGGCGCTGGCGACGCAGGAAGAACAGCATCGCCGCCTGTGCGAGCTGAACGTGATCGAGCAGGTGGTGAACGTGAGCCAGACCACGGTCGTCCGGGATGCGTGGGCGGCAGGGCGAGACCTCACGATTCATGGCTGGATCTACGATGTGCACGACGGCCTGCTGCGGAATCTCGACGTGTGCATTTCGGACCCGGAATCGATGCCCACGCGGACTGATGCGGCGATCCATCCGGAACGTCCGGGTGGCCGGAACGTGGCTACGGCACGTTGATGACGAGATTGTAGGGAACAGCGGCACTCAACTGGCGGTATACCTGTTAGCTTGGGTGTCCCACACTATAGACCGGAGTGACGCATGACTCGCTGGACTCGCCGCGAAGACCCTGCGTATCTCGCCGCAATGCGCGAGGCGAAAATCCTGTTCGACGCCGAAATGGCGAAGAGCGTGATGAAGAAGGGTCGCCCGGCCGGCGTGAAGAACGCCCCGAAGGCCGTGGAGAAGGATGCTGATGAGGATGATGCCGAAGAGCTCGTTATCGTCGGCTGAAGCACGATAGCAGGACGAGTGGACCGAGTGCGCGGCATCCTCATACGGGTGCCGCGCATTTTTCCGTCCGGCGCGACTGTTGCCCCGCATGTCGCTCACGCGCCACATCGGCGCGGACTCCCGAACCTCGGCGTCATCACATGCTCGATGAATCGCTCTGGCGCGCAGGCGCTCCCTCCGCGCATTTCAGTGCACCCATCCCCGACGAAGTGGACGTCGCCATCGTGGGCGGCGGCATCACCGGTATCACCGCTGCGTGGCTGCTCGCGCGCGCGGGCCGCAGCGTGGCGGTGTTCGAGCGCGAGCGAGTCGGCTCCGGCGAGACGATGAGTACCTCGGCCCACCTCACGTGCGTCACCGACCTTCGACTCACGCACATGGTGGAGCGCTTCGGACGCGATGCGGCGCGCGCGGTGTGGCAGGGTGGCGCCATGGCCATCGACCTGATCGAGTCGGCGGTGAGCGAGCTGGGGATCGAGTGCGGCTTTCAACGGGTGCCGGGATATCTGTGCTCGCCCTTTCTCGACGGGGACGTCGATGCGGCGGCGCTCGCGCAGGACGCCGAGCTCGCATCGGAACTGGGCATTCCCGCGCGCTACCGACAGCGGGGCCCGATCACCGGCCAGCCCGCCGTGGAGTTTGCCGACCAGGCACTCTTTCACCCCGGGCGCTACGTGCATGCGCTCGCTCGCGCCGTGGTGAACGCGGGCGGCGTGATCGTGGAGGAGGCGGAGGTGGGAGACGTGCTGTCCGACCCGCGCGGGGTGATCGTGAACGGACACACGGTGGCATGCACACAGGTGCTCATCGCCACGCATGTTCCCATCATGGGCGCCGACTCGTTGGTCGATGCCACGCTGTTCCAGACGAAACTGTACCCGTACTCGACGTACGTGATCGGTGCGCACATCGATGACAGCGTGGAACCCGGCCTCTACTCCGACACGAGCGATCCGTATCTGTATCTGCGCGTTCATGGCGATGCCGGGCAGCGCTACGCGATCCTTGGAGGCGCGGATCACAAAACGGGGCAGGCGGACGACACTGATGCCCACTACGCGGAGGTGGAGGAGGCGATGATCCGCCTTCTCCCGTCAGCGCGATTGGAGCGCCGATGGTCAGGGCAGGTGATCACCACGAGCGATGGACTTCCCTTCATCGGCGAGGTGGCGCCGGGACAGATTGCGGCCACGGGATATTCCGGCAACGGACTCACCTTCGGCACGCTCGGAGCGATGATGATGCGCGACGCAGTGCTCGGCGAGCCGAACGAGTGGGCGTCGATCCTCGATCCCAATCGCAAGGCGACGTCGGCGGGAAGTATCGCGCACTACCTGCGGGAGAACTTCGACTACCCGCTGTACTACATCACCGATCGTCTGCGTCGAAACCGGACGGATGGGCCGGAGAGCATCGCCCGCGGCGAGGGAGAGGTCATCAGCGTGAAGGGTCAGCCGGTGGCCTGTCACCGTCGGGATGACGGAACGCTGGTGAAGGTGAGTGCCTACTGCACACACATGGGATGTCTGGTGCGGTGGAACGGCGCGGATCGCACCTGGGACTGTCCGTGTCACGGCTCCCGCTTCACCCCGGAAGGTCAGGTGATGGGCGGACCCGCCGAGGCGCCGCTGGAGCCGGTAGAGGGGTGATCGGCGGCGTCAGCGATCGAAGCAGAAGAGATCGGCGTACGGATTGGCGATGCCGCGGAGCGAGTCGCGGATGATCTCTGCGGCCAGCACACTGTAGGTGATACCGTTGCCGCCGTATCCGAGGGCGAACCAGGTGCTGGGCCAGCGCGGGTGTTGGCCGATGTAGGCGAGACCGTCTTCCGTCTTGCCGAAGGTGCCCGCCCAGGAGAAGGCGACCTCGAGGGGCGGCGCGTCGGGGAAGAGTGACTGATAGCGCTCCACCAGCTGTCGCGTCTTCTTCGGGAGCAGCGCGTCTCGGCGGGCGGGATCGCGGAACTCCTCGTCTTCGCCGCCAACGAGCACCCGACCATCGTGCGTGGTGCGGAGGTACAGGTACGGATCGGCATGTTCCCAGATGAGGCAGCGCTCCGCGTTCCAGGGTGCAGGCACCGAGGCTGGTTCGCTCGCGAATGCATAGGTACTGATGAGGGCTGCCACCTGTTCCTTCAGGAAGCTGTTCGTTTCGTAGCCGGCGGCGAACACGAGATGGCGAGCGTGCACCGTCACGTCGTCCGCAGTGCGCAGTATTACTCCGGTGTCACGTGCCTTCACCTCGGTTACGTCGGAGCGGTCGAAGACCCGAAGTCCGCGCGAGGTGGCCTGGCGGAGCAGGGCATGGGCGAAGGCATAGGCGTCGACCTGCGCCCCGTGTTTCGAGATGAGTGCAAGCGGGCGACGGATGCCGAAGCGCTCGACGATTGCGTCTTCCTCGAGAACGCGTACGTCGAATCCGATGGCGCGTCTCGCGTGGCATTCGCTTTCGAGCGCCGTCCTGTCGCGCTTGCGCGACGCGAGATAGAGGCTCTCGCGCCGCTCGAAGTGTGCGCCGCCGCCGGTGGTAGCGTGCAGATCGGCGAGCTTGTCGATGGCGTCGCTGCAGGCGCGGTACGCGCGGGTGGCGTGATCGTGTCCGCGGAGGTCGATCAGGTCGGTGAGTGACACGTCGATCTCGTACTGCAGCAGTGCGGTGGATGCGGAGGTGCTGCCCCATCCAATGTCGCGCCGGTCCAGCAGGATCGCGTCGATGCCGGCGTCGGCGAGATGGTGCGCAACGAGGGCTCCTGTGATTCCTCCGCCGATGATCGCGACGTCGGCGCGGGTGTCGCCGCGGAGGCGCGGATAGGTCTGCACGAGGCCATCGACGACAGGCCAGAGCGGGTAGCCGGATGTAAGATCCATGAGGAAGCGATAAGTCGTTGCAGGAGAAGCGTTTACAAAGCGATATCCGAGTTGATTCCCGGGCTGCGATCGGCTATCTTTCACAGTCTCCGCCAGATCCCGCCCGGCGGCTCCCGAGCCTCAGCAGACTCCCCTACATGACTGCTCCGAACAACCGCGAACGCATCCTGCCGCGCCTGATCGACGACGAGATCAAGGAGTCGTTCATCAACTACTCGATGAGCGTCATTGTTTCCCGGGCGCTGCCTGATGTGCGCGATGGCTTGAAACCCGTGCATCGCCGCGTGCTCTATGCAATGAACGAGCTTGGCCTGGTGCCGGGCCGTCCGTACAAGAAGTCCGCGACGGTGGTGGGCGACGTGCTGGGCAAGTATCACCCGCACGGTGACAGCAGCGTCTACGATGCGCTCGTGCGCATGGTGCAGAGCTTCTCGCTGCGCTATCCCCTGATCGATGGGCAGGGCAACTTCGGCTCGGTGGAAGGCGATCCGGCGGCGGCGTACCGGTACACCGAGGCCAAGCTCGCGCCCATCGCGATGGAGCTGCTGAGCGACATCGACAAGAACACCGTCGACTACACCCCCAACTTCGACGACCGGCTCACCGAGCCGAGCGTGATGCCAGCGGGGATTCCGAACCTGATGGTGAACGGCTCGTCGGGCATTGCGGTGGGCATGGCGACGAACATTCCTCCGCACAATCTGCGCGAGGTCGTGGCTGCGATCATCCATCTGGTGGACCATCCCGAAGCGGACACTGCGGAACTCCGGAAGTTCATCAAGGGTCCCGATTTTCCCACCGGCGGCTACATCTACGGTCGTCAGGGCATCAGCGACTATCAGGAAACGGGACGTGGTCGCATCGTGATGCGTGCGCGGGCCGTGATCGAGGAAAAGGAGAGCTCCAACAAGTCGCAGATCGTGGTCACCGAGATCCCGTATCAGGTGAACAGCGCGAAGTTGATGGAGGACATTGCCGGTCTGGTGCGCGACAAGCGCCTCGAGGGCATCAGCGACCTGCGCAACGAGAGCGATCGTGACGGACTGCGCATCGTGATCGAGCTGAAGCGCGACGCGATTCCCCGGGTGGTGCTCAATCAGCTCTACAAGCACTCGCAGCTGCAGTCGACCTTCGGCGTGATCATGCTGGCGCTCGTGCCTGACAAGGTCACTCGCCGGCTCGTTCCCAAGG
>JBBSVF010000180.1:0-6271 GCA_038233745.1 Gemmatimonadales bacterium | reverse complement strand
CTGCGGGCGATGCTGGTTGCGCTGCGAGGAACTCCCGCGCCCGCGCTGCGAACGTTGCGGACATCCCCTCCGCACCCGTTCGGCGGCTGCCGCCTGCAGCTGGTGCGAGCTGCTGCCCCCCTACGTGCGAGCGGTGCGCAGCGGGTACATGCTGCCGGGCGGCGCGGCAACGCAGATCGTGCACGCGCTCAAGTACAGCGGGTGGCATGCGGCGGGGCCGGCAATGGGACGACGGCTGGGAGCTCTGCGATTCCCCGACGACGTGGAGCGGGAGCGCGCCGCGCTCGTCCCGGTCCCCCTGGCGGCCGAGCGGATGCGGGAACGCGGTTATAATCAGTCGGAACGGATTGCAGCGGGACTCGCGCGCGCGTGGGGCATTCCTGTGCGCACCGACCTGCTTGCGCGGACGCGCTCAACGGCCACGCAAACGCGGTTGACACCCGGCGAGCGGTCTCGCAACGTTTCGGGCGCGTTCCATGCAATCGCCGACCACGCCGCGCTCCGCGGCCTGCATCTCGTACTTGTGGACGATGTAGTGACCACTGGAGCGACCCTCAACGCGTGCGCTGCCGCGCTGCACGGCGGCGGAGCACGCATTCTCAGTTTTGTGACCTTCGGCCGGGCGCCCGCTGCTGGCGACCGGTGGTGATGACAGGAGAGACAATGGCAACACGGGTGGCTATCAATGGATTCGGCCGCATCGGCCGTCAGGTTCTGCGCGCGGCCAAGCAGGCGGGCATCACGGATCTGGATTTCGTGGCGATCAACGACCTGACCGACACGCGCACCCTCGCGCACCTCTTCAAGTACGACTCGGTACACCGCGAGTTCGACGGCGAGGTAGTGGCGGGGGAGAAGTCGATCACCGTGAATGGCGATGAGATCCGCGTGCTGGCGGAGAAGGACCCCGCAAAGCTGCCGTGGGGTGAACTAGAAGTGGACATCGTGCTGGAGTCCACCGGCCACTTTACCGACGCCGGAAAGGCGCGCGCACATATCACCGGCGGCGCGAAGAAGGTGATCATCAGCGCGCCGGCCAAGAGTGAAGACATCACGATCGTAATGGGCGTGAATCATCAGAAATACGATGCCGCCGCCCACGATATCATCTCGAACGCCTCGTGCACCACCAATTGCCTGGTGCCCATGGTGAAGGTGATCCGCGACAACTTCGGCTTCCAGCGCGGATCGATGGTCACGGTGCACAGCTACACCAACGACCAGCCGATTCTCGACCTGCCGCACAAGGACATCCGTCGCGCACGCGCCGCGGCGCTCTCCATGATTCCTACCACGACCGGCGCGGCCAAGGCCACCGCCCTCGTGATTCCGGAGCTCAAGGGCAAGATCGACGGCATCTCCATTCGCGTCCCGACGCCCGATGTGTCCCTCACCGATCTGGCGGTGGTGGTGGACCGCGCCGTGACCATCGAGGAGATCAACGCCGCATTCAAGGCAGCGGCCGAGGGGGAGCTGAAGGGCATCCTCAAGTACACCGAGATCGAACTGGTGTCCTGCGACTACATCGGCAACCCGCACTCCTGCATCCTGGACGGCAAGTGCACCAATGTGGTGGACGGCACCCTGGTGAAGGTGAGCGGCTGGTACGACAACGAATGGGGCTATGCCTCCCGCTGCGTGGACCTGCTGCAGTACGTTGGCGCGCGTCTCTGACCGATGGCCAAGCAGACCATTCGCGACCTGTCGCCCGAGCAGATTGCCGGGCGGCGCATCCTCGTGCGCGTCGACTTCAACGTCCCCCTGGATGACGCGGGCCACGTGGCTGACGACACGCGTCTGCGCGCCGCATTGCCGACGCTGAACTTCCTGCTCGCAGCGGGGGGACGCGTGGTACTCCTCTCCCATCTCGGGCGGCCGAAAGGCCAGGTGGATCCGCGATTCACCCTCGCGCCCGTCGCCCGCCGGCTCGGTGAGTTGCTCCCGGGCACCACGGTGAAGTTCCTGGACTCCACCGATACTCCCGAAGCACACGCCGCCGCTGACGCGCTGGGCCGCGGCGAGGTGCTGCTCCTGGAGAACACCCGGTTCCTGCCGGGAGAGGAAAAGAACGACGCCACCCTGGCGGCGTCGTTTGCCGGGCTTGGAGACGTATTCGTGAATGACGCCTTCGGGACCGCACACCGGGCGCATGCGTCCACTGAAGGTGTCGCGCGTACGCTGCAGCCAGCCGTCGCAGGCCTGCTGATGGAGAAGGAACTGCAGTACCTGCACGGCGCACTGGAGACTCCGAAGAAGCCGTTCGTGGCCATTCTTGGAGGATCCAAGATTTCCGGAAAGATCGACGTGATCGCAGCGCTCCTCCCCAAGGTCGATGCGCTGCTCGTGGGTGGGGCCATGGCGTGCACCTTCTACAAGGCGATGGGGCTTGAGGTGGGGACCTCCCTCGTGGAGGACGATCGGGTGGACATGGCCGCGGACCTCCTCGAGTCTTCCGGCACGCGACTGATTCTTCCGCACGACGCCATGGTGGCACCCTCGATCGACGCCGGTGCGCAGGCCCGCGCCGTCTCTCGCGAGAACATCCCGGCGGAAATGGCCATGCTGGATATCGGGCCGCGCACCGCCGAGTCATATGCACGCGCGATCGCGAGTGCGCAGACGGTGCTCTGGAATGGTCCGATGGGAGTCTTCGAGACCCCACCATTCGACAAGGGCACCCGCGCCATCGCCGATGCCATGGCCTCGGCCACCGCGCGCGGGGCGACGACGATCGTCGGCGGCGGAGACTCTGCGGCGGCAGTGGAGCAGGCAGGACTGGCCTCGAAGATGAGCCACGTGTCCACTGGCGGTGGCGCCTCGCTCGAGTTTCTCGAGGGCAAGTCGCTGCCGGGCGTCGCCATCCTGAACGACCAATGAGCGGTACGCACCGGCAGCCCGTGATCGCGGCCAACTGGAAAATGAACCTGGGCCCCACGGCGGCGGCCGAGTTCGTCGAGCGGTTTCAGACACTGTCTCCCGATAACACCGC
Source organism: Gemmatimonadales bacterium (assembly GCA_038233745.1). Lineage (GTDB taxonomy): Bacteria > Gemmatimonadota > Gemmatimonadetes > Gemmatimonadales > Gemmatimonadaceae > AG11. The sequence goes on along the minus strand of JBBSVF010000180.1, from coordinate 3,282 downwards.
GGGCACGATGATCCTCTTCCCGCCGGCGCTCTCCCTGGCGGCAGTCCGTGCCGCGATCGGTGATATCAGCGACATCCGCCTGGGCGTGCAGAATGTCCATACCGAGGAGACGGGCGCGTTCACGGGTGAGAACAGCGCCCCCATGGCGCGTGACGCGGGCGCCACCTTCGTGCTCGTGGGGCACTCGGAGCGCCGGCACGTGTTCGGAGAGACCAACGCGGAGACCGCCGCCAAATGCCGCGTGGTCGTAGGCAACGCCCTCACTCCGGTGCTGTGCGTCGGTGAGACCATTACCCAGCGGGAGGCTGGCGAGACGAATGCCGTGGTCCTCGGACAACTGCAGGAAGGGCTGGCTGGCCTGCGGCCCGAGCAGATCGTCGCCCTGGTGATTGCCTACGAGCCGGTATGGGCCATCGGCACCGGGCGCACCGCCACGCCCCGGGACGCGGCCACCGTGCACGTTCTCATCCGTGGCGTGCTCGTTGAACTCGCTGGGGAGGGCGGGCGGGAGATTCCCATCCTCTACGGCGGCAGTGTGACTCCTGAAAACGCCCAGGCGCTGTTGGCGGCCGAGGAAGTCGGCGGCCTGCTGGTGGGCGGTGCGAGTCTGGATCCGGATCGCTGGGCGAGCATCTGCGCCGCTGCGGGGGCGGCATCGCGCTGATCACGCTTGACGCGTACGCCTAACTCCGTGCATATTTGGAGTTTACCCCTCTTTTCAGTCCTCCCGGAAGCGTCTCTTCATGTACACCTCACTTCTCGTCCTGCTGATCCTCGTCAGCATCGTGCTCGTGGCTGCCATTCTGATGCAGAGTGGCAAGGGCAACGGGCTCGCGGCGAGCTTCGGCGGCGTCAGCTCATCGGCGGATTCCCTCCTTGGCGGCCGCCAGACGGGCAATCTGCTCACGCGGGTGAGCTGGTGGGGCGGCGGCATATTCCTGCTGCTGTCGTTCATCCTGTCGCTGGCCTCGAGCCGCCAGCGGGCCCCCAAGTCGGTGCTGGATCAGGCCTTCACCCCAGCGCCCGTGAGCGGGGCAGCGCCCGCCAGCGCAACGCCAGGCGCCGCCGCCGGCGTCCAGCTGACGCCCGCAACGCCCGAGCCCGCAGCGCCGGCGCCGACCACCACCGCTCCAGCCCAGCCATAAGCGTGTCGCAGCCCGAGGCACCCGGGTTCCTCCTCCTCGAGGATGGAACCCTTTTTCGCGGCGCGCTCCACGGCAGTCTGGCCACAACGGTGGCCGAGGTGGTGTTCACGACCAACATGAGCGGATATCAGGAGGTTTTCACCGATCCCTCGTTTCGCGGGCAGATCGTGGTGATGACCTCACCGATGATCGGCAACTATGGCGTGAACCTGGCGGATCCGGAGTCGGTAGGTCCGCAGGTGGCTGGAGTTATCTGTCGTGAGCTGGCCAAGTCGCACTCCAGCTGGCGTGCGGAAGGCGATCTTCTGTCATACCTTCAGGCTGCGCAAATCCCGCTTCTGGAAGGAGTTGACACACGTCGCCTCACGCGACACCTGAGGACGGTGGGGGTCATGCGCGGCGTTGTCGCCGCGGGCGCTGGTCCCACCGGCGAGGTACAGGCGGCGCTCGATGCCTGCCCGTCGATGGAGGGCCTGGATCTGGCCACGCGGGTCTCTACCCCCACGGCGTACGCGTGGGGAAATCCGCAGGCCGAACACCACATCGTGGCCTACGACTACGGGATCAAGCGAAGCATCCTCCGGCTCTTCGACGACGCCGGGTGTCGCATCACCGTGGTTCCAGCCCAGACGACCGCCGACGAGGCGATGGCGCTCTCGCCGGATGGAATCTTCCTCGCGAACGGCCCCGGCGATCCGGCCGCCATCAGCTACGCACCGGACACGATCCGGTCCCTGGCCGCGCGCGAAGTCCCGATCTTCGGGATCTGCCTCGGCCACCAGTTGCTGGGGCTCACCTACGGAGCCTCCACCGTGAAGATGCCGTACGGGCATCGCGGCGGAAATCATCCTGTGCGGGAGATCGAGAGCGGGCGCATCCTGATCACCTCGCAGAATCATGGCTTCGCGGTGCAGGGCACCGAGGACGAGATTCCCGGCGCGCCCGAACTGCAGGTGACACACGTGAACCTGAATGATGGCACGGTGGAAGGATTGCGTCACAAGGAGTTGCCCATCTTTGCGGTGCAGTATCATCCCGAAGCGGCCCCCGGACCTCATGACGCCAGACCGCTGTTCGGACAGTTCATGGATACCGTGCGAAAGCGCGCAGGGTGAAATGGCGCAAGCTCTTGACACACAAGAGTTAACGCGCATAAGTTCGACCCTTTCCACCCTCCCGCTGGACGCCCTGAGGCGCATCTCATGACGAAAGCTGATCTGGTCGAGCGTGTGACCGCCCAGATTTCCCGCACCGCGGGTCCGATGATCTCCAAGAAGGATTGCGCGCGCGTCGTGGATTCATTTCTCGACGCTATCAAGGAAGCGCTCCAGGAGCAGAAGAACATCGAGGTTCGTGGTTTCGGCACCTTCAAGATCCGCCATCGCAAGACGCGAATGGCGCGGAATCCCCGCACCGGTTCCCCGGTCGAGGTGAGTGCGCGGCCCGTACCGGTGTTCAAGCCGAGCAAGGAACTCCGGGCGATGGTGGCCGACATTCCTCTCGACGAGTTCGAGGACGATTTCGAGGAATCGGAGGCGTAAGGCGCCAATCTGCAACAGCTTGAGTCCCGGTCCCCGGGGCTCTTTCTTTTTGCACGCCGCTTTCGCGGGCCCCCCCCCGCTGATACGATCAATCATGAGCGTCACCGTCCTGCTGTTCGCCTCGTACGCTGATCTCGTGGGCGCGCCCAACATCTGCGTGGATCTGCCGGAGCAGTCGACGGTGCGTGAGCTGCTCGTGGCACTGCAGCGCGACGCGCGTACCGCGCGTCTTCCGGCCACGCCGGTGGTGGCCGTGAACCAGCGGTACGCGAACGCCTCCACGCCCATCACTGCCGGCGATGAAGTGGCGCTGATTCCTCCCGTGGCTGGCGGGTGAGTGTGCATTCGCGCCTGGTGCGACAGCCCATCGATCTCGCGTCCCTCGTGGCTCGCGTGTCGTCGCCGGCCAACGGCGCCGCGCTCCTGTTCGTCGGCTCCGTGCGCGACGTGCACGACGGCCGCGCAGTAACCGGGATGGAGTATCGCGCGTACGAAGGGATGGCGGAGCAGGAGTTGGCCGCGATCGCCCACGAAGCCGGCGAGCGATTCGGCACCACCAGCATTGCCGTCGAGCACCGGATTGGCGAGCTGGCGCT
>JBBSVF010000179.1:0-6321 GCA_038233745.1 Gemmatimonadales bacterium | reverse complement strand
GCGATCTTCGTGCGGCTGCCCACTTCGCGGGCGGTCGCACGGATCTCGACGATGTTCTGCTGGATCTCGGGGACTTCGAGCTTGAAGAGCGCCTTCACGAACAGGCCATCGGCGCGGCTCAGGATCAGGCGCGGGCCCTTGGGGGTCTCCTCCACGCGCTTGAGCACAGCGCGGATGGGCTCACCCTGATGGAAATGCTCGCGATGATTCTGCTCGCGGTAGGGAATGATGGCCTCCGCTTCGCGAAACTTGTTCAGCATGATCACCAGCTTCCCACGCTCGATCTGCTGGATCTCTCCGGAGAGGAGGTCGCCAACGCGAGAGGCAAACTCGTCACGGATCTTGGTGCGTTCGCCTTCACGAACGCGCTGGATGATCCGCTGTTTCGCGGCCTGAATGGCGGCGCGGCCGAAGACGCTGAAGTCCAGCGGCTCTTCCATCACGTCGCCGGGCTCGAAGCCTTCGTCGAACAGGCGAGCCTCCTCGAGCGCGATCTCGCGGGCAGAGTCCTCGACGACCTTCACCACGGTCTTGAGGACGGTGATCTTGATCTCGCCCTTGTTGTCATCGATCTCGACTTCGGCCTGCACCGTGGGGCCGTATTTCTTGGCCAGCGCGGCCATGAAGCCGTCCTCCAGGAGCCCGTACAGCTCGGTCCGGTCGAGTTGCTTGGTATTCGACAACTCCCGGAATGCCGCCAGCATTTCTGCGGAACTGACCATCCTGACCTCGCTGATTAGGGCGCCACCGGCAGCCCGTGACTCTTCTATGAAAACCGGAACGCCAACCGGGCCTCCTTCACCGCGGTCAACGGAATACGCTTCGCCGCACCGCGCTCGGGAGTGACGACGGCCACCAGCCCGCCCTCGCCGTCTTCCAGCGCGTCCAACCGACCTTCAAACCGGCCTCCCACGTCGGGGGCCAGCACATTCACCCAGCGACCAACGAAACGGCGCCATTCCTCCGGCGTCCTGAGCGGACGTTCCCCGGGCGAGGACACCTGCAACTCGTACTGCTCCGCCACCACGTCACTCGCGTCGAGGCGAGCCTCGACCGATCGCGACGCCGCGGCGCAATCCGCGACGGTCACCTTCTCACCGTCGCGCCGGTCGATGCGGACCTCCAGGACAGGACGAGTTCTCGTCCCTCCCTGCCGCAGCTCGACGAGATCGAACCCAGCCTCATCAAGCCCTTGAACGACAATACCTTCCAACGCTTCGTTCATGTTGCTTCTACGGAGTCTCCGGCAATAAAAAAATGTGGGGAGCGTCCCCCACATTCTGCGCACCCGTCGCCGAGTGCACGCATCTAAAGTATCGCAGCGGCTGCAGAGGGTCAAGCTGGCGCGCTAGGGAAGCGCGGCGAGCACTCCGAGTTGCCGGCCGGCGTCCCCCGCGCGATGCGAGTAGAATCGATCTCCGTCACAGCGGGTGCACTGCGCACTGAGCGAGATATCGCGCACGCCCGCCGCACGTGCCGCACCGGCAATCAGTGCCCGAAGGTCGACGCAGGTTTTCTGCTCCACCGCGCGTCCAGTGAGCTGCCAGTGGACGTCCGGACTCACCTCGTAGCAAGCGCCGCAGATCGCGGGCCCGCAGTGCATCACCACTTCGGCGGCCGGACATCCTGCGTCGGCGAACATGCCGATCGCTTTTCGGGTGACTCCGGCGGCGGTCCCGCGCCAGCCGGAGTGCAGCGCGGCCGCCGCTCCGGAGGGATGTGCGAGGAAGACCGGAACGCAGTCTGCCACGGTCACGGCCATTCCTGTCCCGCGGGCAGGCGACCAATGGCCGTCGGCGGCCTCCCCGCGCAGCCATCCGCGCCACACTCCGTCGTGCCGCAGGATGGTGTCGCCGTGGACCTGCGTCGCAGTGGCGAGGCGACGGATGCCCCTGGTCTCCAACGATTGGCGGAGCAGGCTCCAGCGTCCCATGACGTCGCCCACCGGCTCATTCGACAGCGTGCCGAAACTTCCCACGGCGCGGCCGGTCGTGCCGGCGAACACGCCAAGGGCGGCGAACCGATCCACTGTTTCGCCGCCCTCGAACGGATCCTGTACCGCGCGCACCCCCGTCACCGCGTGCGGCGATCCTCCACGCGTTCCACCTGTGCGCCCAGTGCGCGGAGCCGCTCGTCGATGCGTTCATAGCCACGCTCGATCTGTCCCACGTTATCGATCGTGCTCTCTCCCTCGGCGGCCAGCGCCGCGAGCAACATCGCCATGCCGGCCCGGATATCGGGCGACTCCACGTTGCCTGGCTGCAGCTTGGTTGGACCCACGACTACGGCGCGATGCGGATCGCAGAGGACGATGCGGGCGCCCATGCCGATCAGCTTGTCGACGAAGAACAGTCGCGACTCGAACATCTTTTCGTGAATGACCACGACGCCGGAGCACTGCGTAGCTGTCACGAGGGCGATCGACATCGTGTCCGCCGGGAAGGCCGGCCACGGCTGGTCTTCCAGCTTGGGGACGGCGCCGCCGAGGTCCGATCGAATCACCATTTCCTGATCGGCGGGGACGATCAGGTCGTCGCCCTCAATGCGGCAGACGATGCCCAGCCGCTCGAAGCCCATGAGGGTGGAACGCAGATGCTCCACACCGGCGCCTTCGATGGTAATCTCCGAACGGGTGACCGCGGCGAGCCCGATGAAGGAGCCGACCTCGATGTGGTCCGGCCCGATCTCGTACGTGCACCCATGCAGCGGACGACCGCCGTAGATGGTGATGGTATTGGTGCCGATGCCCTCGATGCTCGCGCCCATGGCCACCAGGAAGCGGGCGAGGTCCTGCACGTGCGGCTCGCTGGCCGCATTGCGCAGAATGGTGGTGCCTTCCGCCGCGACGGCGGCGGCCAGGGCATTCTCGGTAGCAGTGACGCTCGGTTCATCCAGAAAGACATCGGCGCCCGTGAGCCGCTTGGCCCGGAGGATGAAGGCCTCGTTGAGTTCGAAGGTCGCGCCCAATTGCTGCAGCGCGAGGAAGTGCGTGTCCACCCGGCGTCGGCCGATCACGTCGCCCCCCGGTGGCGGCAGCACGATTTCACCGCAGCGGGCCAGCAGTGGGCCAGCGAGGAGGATCGACGCGCGAATCTTCCGGCAGAGGACAGGATCGAGATCAGTGACGGTGAGCTTCTTCGCGTGGATCGTGAGCGTGTTGCGCGAGGTCCACTCGGCCTCGGCTCCCACGCTCTTGCACAGCTCCACGAGCGTTTCCACATCGCGGATGCGCGGCACGTTCGTCAGATACACGGGCTCATCGCACAACAGCGCGGCGGCCACGATCGGGAGGGCGGCGTTCTTGTTGCCGGATGGCCTGATCCGGCCGGAGAGGCGGTGACCGCCCTGGACGACGTACTGCATAGCAGGCATGGGAGACGTGCAATGGGTCGCGCCGTGGCTCGACGGGAGCCGCGGCAATTGGAGCGGGAGTGGCCCCGCATCGTGAAACGACGGTCGCCAGGCACGCTGTGCGAGCCATCGCGTGCCCCCTGCACTGCACCCTTCGCGCCGCGAGTTCTGTCCCGGGCGGTTGCCGCGCTCCGCGGCGGCAGGTACGATGCGGGCGGGGCTCGGACTGGCCCTTCCCTTGCACACCCCTCGCGGGCGACTGCCGAGGTCGTTCTCCTCACATCCACGGTGCCGATGACCATTTCGCTGGTGCGCAGCAGCGCATGGTGGCTGCTGCAGGTGGCTCAACAGGCCGATACGGTGCTGATGAGACAGGTGGGTCAGCGTGGCTGGTTCGAGAAGGTCACGGCGATCGCGAGCGGTCTGATGACCGTCGCCTTGCTGGTGCTCGCGGTAGCGCTGGTCCCCGCGGCCTGGAACTTCAGGAAGAGCTACGCAAGGGTGAATGACCTGCTGGACCGCGTCTACGGCGACGTGAATCCCATCATGCGTCATGCGAGTGCGATCGCCGACAATGTGAACTACATCACCACGTCGGTGCGTACAGATGTGCAGATGGTCAATGCCACGATTGCCGCCGCCAACCTGCGTCTGCAGGAAGCGGTGGCGATGACCGAACAGCGACTCACGGAGTTCAACGCGTTGCTGGCGGTGGTGCAGGACGAGGCGGAAACGATGTTCGTCGCCACGGCGTCCACGGTGCGCGGGGTGCGCACTGGAGCCGCGGCGCTTCACCACACAGACGACGAAGGCGACGCGCTCGACCTGGCGCTGCCAACGTTGGAGGAGTTCGACGATGGATACGACGATCCCGGTGCGTCCGAAACGAGCCCCTCGCGCCCGCGGGTCCGCCCGCGTCGCCGCGGATGGGCGTGACGCGCAGTACGACCTGCTCACCGCCGCGCTCATCGGCGCGGCCATCGGTGCCACCGCCACGCTCCTGCTTCGCAGGGGTCCGTCCGGTGACCGGCCTGTGGTTCCCATGCTCCGTGGCGCCGGCAAGGCGGGACGCAGCGCGTTCCGCGCCGGGACGGCGGGCGCGCTCTGGGCACGCGAGCAGGGCGGCGATCTCATCGACCGCATTCCGATGGATCGGATCGAGTCCGATGTCAGGGAGAGCGTCGGCGCGGCGCGCGATCGAGTGGATGGCTTCGTGCAGCACGAGATGCGAGACCTTCGTCGCGCCCTTCGCCGTCAGCGGAAGCGGTTCGACATCTGATCGTCGCACAACCCGATGGCTCCAGCGCGGCGGTGGCATGGCCATCGCCGCGCTGTTGCTTCTGGTGCTGCTGCCGAGGGCCGCACATGCCTGGACTCCGGGGACGCACGTCTACCTCGGCGAAGCAGTGCTGCGCTCGCTGTCGCTGCTCCCGGGCGCCGTCGCCGATCTGTTGCGCGCCTTCCCGTATCAGTTCCTCTACGGATCGATCGCTGCCGACACGAGCATGGCCAAGAAGTATGTGCCCACGGGGCGACATTGCCACTCGTGGAATGTGGGACTCGAGATCCACGATGCGGCGCCGGACGAACCGATGCGCGCCTTCGCGCTGGGCTACCTGGCGCACCTCGCCGCGGACGGCATCGCGCACAACCACTTCGTCCCCAAGCAGCTCGCCGTCACGGCGAGCACCTCCTCGCTCGGTCACTCCTACTGGGAAAGCCGGTTCGAGACCCATCTGGGAAGTGCCTGCGCGCGGCAGGCGCGCGATCTCATCCTGCTGGATCACTCGCGTGCCGATGCCCTGCTCGACCGGATCCTCAGCCCCACCATCTTCAGCACCCAGACCAATCGGCGGCTATTTCGCGGGATGGTACACGTGGCTGACAACGAGGGGTGGCAGCGCATCTTCGGCCTGATGACCGAGAACAGTCGCTGGGACCTTGGCGACAGCGACGTCGGCGCGTATCTGGAGCATGCCTACGATCACATCATGGACTTCCTGATCCATACCGAGCGTTCGACGCCGTACACCCTGGATCCCTCGGGGGACGACGCGCTGCGCCGCGCAAAGCAGGTGCGGCGCGATGCCCTGCGGCTTGGCGGCGCGACGCAAGTGCGGAGCGACGCCGAGCGATGGTTCGGCCTGCCGGCGGCTGCGCTGGGCTATTCGCGAAAGCCCGGCAGCGGGTTTCAGCCTTCCAGTCGCTTCGCCAGCAGCTGATTCAGCCGCTTCGGATCGGCGCGTCCTTTGGACTTCCGCATCACCGCGCCGATCAGCACTCCCTGCAGTTTCCGCTCCCCATTGCGAAAGCGCTCGGCCTCGGCCGGCATCTCCGCGATCACTTCGTCCAGCCAGGACGCCAGCTGCGCCTCGTCGTCCACCTTGATGAGGCCGTCGCGTTCGGCGATCTGCGCCGGTGGATCGCCGGTTTCCACCATGCGCGAGAAGATCTGCTTGGCCGCCGTGTGACTCACGATGCCGTCACGCACCAGGTTCAACAGACCCGCGAGATCGTGCGGACGCACCCGGGAGGTGTCAAAGTCCGCGCCGGACGCTCGCAGCTGCGCCATGACTTCCCCCATCACCCAGTTGGCGGCCGCCTTGCCGTCACCGCTCGCGCGGGCGACGCTCTCGTAGTAGTCGCTCAGGGGTCGGCTGGCCGAGAGGACTTCGACGTCGTACTCGCCGAGGCCGAACTCCGTGGCGTAGCGTGCGCGGCGTTCCGCTGGCCGCTCGGGCAGATGCTTCCGCAGGTTGGCGATCCAGTCCATGGACAGCACGAGCGGCGGAAGGTCGGGCTCCGGGAAGTAGCGATAGTCGTGGCTGCCTTCCTTCGTACGGCTGGGGCGCACTTCGCCGGTGGCGCCATCCCAAAGCATCGTCTGCTGCAGCACGCTTCCGCCGGCGTCCAGCACGCCGACCTGCCTGATGAACTCCACCTCCAGCGCCTTCTCGACGCCGGAGAACG
>JBBSVF010000178.1:0-6328 GCA_038233745.1 Gemmatimonadales bacterium | reverse complement strand
TTCGTCGTTCGACTTGGTCATGAAACCCGGTGGAAGATGTCGGGGAAAATCTGTAGCCGAACAGGGCCCGAAAATCAGGCCCTGCCCAGACTGTGAAATCTAGCGCGCTGGCACGGGAAACGCAACTTGCAACCACGCACATAAGTGCTTGTGAATCAACAACTTGCGCGTGGAACAGCCAGGGGCCGCTCCCGCGTCGCTCAACTCCGCTTCAACAGCCACCGTATGCGCCGCACCGGCGCTCGCCCCGCCGTGGAATTCAGCGTCCGCAACAGCTCGGGCTCCATCATCGAGAGCTCCTGCATCCACGCATTCGTCGTCACCGCCACGAACAGCGTGCCGTCAGCCGAGATGGATTGCGGATCGGTGACCGCCGCGATCTGGGCACCCACGAGCTGCAGCCACTCGGGAACGATCGACGCCTGCTCGATGCGCGCCGCCACCCCGCTCTCGCGCAGTACGCCGGCCAGCACATCGCCCAGGGTGGAAGGCCGTTCCTTTCGGCTGCTCACGCCACCGCCTCCCGCGCCGACGGCGCGAGAATCCCGTCGGCGATCGTCCAGCGCTCGAGCTGCGTGAGTGCCGGCGGAATGTCGCTCTCGCGAGGCACGGTGAGCAGCGTCTGTCCCGGACCCTCGGCAGCGAGCAGGGTGAGAATGTTCGCGGAGCGTCGTGCGTCGAGCTCCGCAAAGGGATCGTCGAGCAACAACACTGGCACCGCGCCCGTCCGCGTGCGCAGGGTCTCCGCCTCCAGCAGCCGCAACGCAATCGCCGCCGTGCGCTGCTGTCCGGCCGATCCGAAGGCGCGCATTTCGCGGCCCTCGAGCGTCAGTACGAGATCGTCCCGGTGCGGCCCTGTATGCGTCACTCCCCGTCGCACGTCGTGCGCGCGTCGCTGCGCATGCCCGCGTTCCAGCGCCTCGCGCACCGCGTCAAGTTCCAGAGCCGCCGGCTCCAGCGTACTCGAATACCGTATCGCTACCGGCGCCCGCTCACCGATCGCCGCACAGAGTGAGGCAAAGCGCCGCGCTGCCTCATCTGCCCACCGCACCCGCTCCAGCCACAGCACCGCACCATGCTCGGCGAGCGGTGCCTCCCAGACCGCGACGCGCGCGTCCGTGGCTGCCGCGTGGCCCGATCGATACGCATCGCGTAGCGCCGCGTTGCGTTGCGCCAGCGCATGCCGGTAGCGCTGTAGTGCCGCCAGGTACCGGCGCGACGTGAGCGCCAGCAGGATGTCCAGATAGCGCCGTCGCGCACTCGGCGCACCGGCCACCAGCTCTACATCGGCGGGCGAGAAGAGAACGCACGGCAGCGCGCCCAACGCGTCGCTCAGTCGCGGCGGTTCGCCACCGCCGAGCCGCACGCGCTTCCGCCTGCCCTGACGCTCGAAGCCCGCGCTCACCTCGGGGTGTGCCCCGCCAGTGATCTCCGCGGCAATGTGAAACCCCGCCGCACCGAACCGGGCGACGTCAACATCGCGCGCACCGCGCACACTGCGCAGCAGATGCAGGTAGTAGATGGCCTCGAGCAGGTTGGATTTGCCCTGTCCATTCTCGCCGATGATCACCACGCCGGCTGCGGGAAACTGTGCGTCGAGCCGCTCGAGATTCCGGAAGTCGCGCAGCGACAGCGCCGCGAGCACCACGGGGGGCGTCACGGCGCCGTGCAGAGCGGACAGCAGCTCAGACGCCGCGGAACGCCGGCGCGCGCTTCTCCAGAAACGCACTCATGCCTTCGGCCTTGTCAGCGGACGCCGAGAGCAGTCCGAAGTAGGCCGCTTCGAGCGCGATGGCGTCGTCCAGCTCCATGTCGAGTCCGCGGTCCACCGCCTCGATGCAGAGCGCCAGTGCGAGGGGGCCATGTGCAATCATGCCGGCGAGCAGCGCACGCGAATGCTCGATGAGCTCCGTCCCCGGCACCACGCGATTCACGAGGCCGATGCGATAGGCTTCAGCTGCGTCGATTATCTCGCCCGTGAGCAGCAGCTGCAGCGCGCGACCGCGACCCACGAGACGGGGCAGACGCTGCGTGCCACCATACCCTGGCACGATGCCAAGCTTCACCTCGGGCTGCCCGAACTTCGCCGCCTCGGACGCGATCCGAATGTGACAGGCCATGGCGAGCTCGCAGCCGCCGCCCAGCGCGAAGCCGTTCACGGCGGCCAGTGTCGGCTTGCAGCATGACTCGAATGCGCGGAAGGTGCGTTGCCCACGCTCGGCGCGCGCCTTTCCCTCTACCGCGTTCTGTGAGACCAGCTCGCCGATGTCGGCCCCCGCCACGAAGGCGCGCCCCGCGCCCGTGAGGAGCACAGCGCCCACATCATCGCGCGTGCGCGCCTCCTCGATGGCCCAGCCCAGTTCGGCCATGAGGGCGTCGTTGAGGGCGTTGAGCTTGTCGGGACGGTTGACGGTGATCGTCGCGATCCGGTCGGCGACGGTGAAGGTCAGGAGTTCGTAGGCCATGGTCGATGCGGAGGCGGGACGTCCCCGGAATCTACATGCACGGACCACATTTTGCCTCGCGGCGGGGCACATGGCCCACTGGATCCTGCGGAAGGGGCGGCTGCGCACGCTGCGATACGAGCATGACGACGGACGCCCGGTGCGCGACGCCCGGACGCTCGAGCGCATCCGTGCGCTCGTGATTCCGCCCGCCTGGACCGAGGTGCGCATCGCCGCGGCCCCCGGCGCCGAGGTGCAGGCGTGGGGGCTGGATGCCAAGGGTCGCAAGCAGTACCGCTACCATGCGCGCGCGGTGGAGCGCGGGCAGCTTCGCAAGTACTACCGGGTTCGCGAGCTTGCCAGGGAACTGCCCGCCCTGCGCAAGCGCATTCGCACGCACGCGGCCTCACGCACGCACTCGCGCCGCGCCGCCGCCGCCGCGGTGGTCCGCCTCATCAGCGAAAGCTTCTTCCGCATCGGCAGCGACAAGTATGCAGAGGAGAATCGTACCTTCGGCATCTCCACCCTGCGCAAGCGCCACGTCACTTTCGTGGAACGACGGGCGGTGTTCACGTATGTGGGCAAGAAATCCATCCGCCAGCGACAGGTGGTGACGAACCGGGAGCTCGCTCGCCTGGTGAAGCGGTATGCCGCCACCCCGGGGACGCGCCTCTTTCGGTACAAGGACGGCAGTCGCTGGCGCAATCTCACCGCGCGCGATGTGAACGAGTATCTGCACGACACGCTTGGGGTGCCTTTCAGCGCCAAGGACTTTCGGACGTGGGGAGGCACGTTGCGCGCGGCGACGATCCTTGCCGAGCTCGGGCCGGCGAGGACCATCACCGAGGGACGCCGGAACGTGGCGACGGCGATGAGGCTGGTGGCGTCGGAACTGGGCAACACGCCCGCCATCTGCCGGAAGTCGTATGTGCATCCCCTGGTGGTGGCGCGCTACCTCGACGAAGGCGAGACCATCGAGCTGCCCGCCACGTACACCCCCGACGCCGATATCTACGCGCACACTCCCGAGGAGCGCGCGCTCATCCGGTTCCTCGACGAACACTTTCCGGAACGCCGCAAGCAGAAGCGCGGCGAGGGGTAGAAGGGCACTTCCCGGCGCTGTCGCGTGTAGTATCCAGTCTATGCCGCGAACCCTTCCCCTCGCGCAGGCGCTCGATGATCACTGCGCGCGCCTTGCGGCCTGCATTCGCTGCGAGCTCGCGCCCGGCATCCGCCCGATCGTCTCCTCCGCGCGCGCACCGCGTGCCATGCTGGTGGGGCAGGCGCCTGGCAAGACAGAGATGCGGGGTGGCCCCCCCTTTTCGGGTCGGGCCGGCGTGACCCTCTTTCGCTGGTTCGCCCGCGTGGGCTTCGAAGAGCGCGACGTACGCGAACTGCTCTACATCGCCGCGGTCACGCGATGCTTTCCCGGCTCGCATCCCTCGGGGCGCGGCGACCGCGTACCCACGCGCGCGGAGCAGGAGCGCTGCGCCGACTGGCTGGCCGAGGAGATCGCGATCGTGCGTCCGAGTGTGGTGATTCCGGTGGGCCGGCTGGCGATCGAACGTTTCCTTGCGCCGGCTCCGCTATCCGCGCTCGTGGGACGGTCGCACGTTGTCACGCTCGGCGAGCGTCGAGTGGCGGTGATACCCCTGCCGCATCCGAGTGGTGCGAGCAGCTGGATCCACGCTCCGGGTCACGCCGCCCTCGTGGACGACGCCCTGCAACTGATCGCTGAACGGCTTCGACCACCTCTCCCGATTCAGGGCGCCGCATGATGCGTTCGTTCCTCCTCGTGTTCTCACTCACCTCGCTCCCGCACCCGGCCAGCGACGGCTGGCTCACCCGCGACAAGGCGCAGCACTTCTTCACCTCCGCGTTCGTGCAGAGCATGGGGTACGGGGTCCTGCGCGCCGCCGGTGTCTCCCATGGACCCGCACTCGCGACGGCGAGCGTCGCCACCGCGGCGGTGGGGGTTGGCAAGGAGTACGTGGATTCGCGCACCGGGGGCGACGTGAGTGCCCGCGATGTGGTCTGGGATCTCGGCGGTGCTGGCGCCGCCACGCTGCTGCTGGTGCACACGCGGCGGTAGCGTCAGGGAAAGTCCGATCGGGTACCGGGCCCTCTTTCGCTATATTGCAAGTCGATTCTCCCTCCTTTCAGGCTGCTGGCATGTCCGCTCGCACAAAGTTCATTCTCGGCGGCGCCCTTGTGCTCGGTACGGCGGGGTACCTCATGGCGACGTCCATCAAGGACACCGGCATGTACTACCTCACGCCCAGCGAGCTCTCCACGCGCCTCTCGGCCGATCCCACCTTCCGCAATACCGGGGTAAAGCTCGGCGCGCGCGTGGTGCCGGGCTCCATCCAGCGCACTCCGGGGGGAAAGGAGTACGCCTTCACCGTCACCGATGGCGCGAGGAACTATCCGGTGGTCTATCGGGGAATTGCGCCGGATACCTTCACCGACGGTGTCGACGTGGTGGTGGAAGGACGCATGGGTGAGGATGGCACCTTCCGGGCGACGACGCTGCTGGCGAAGTGCGCCAGCCGCTACGAGAATGCGCCAGGCGCACCCGGCGGTGAGAAGTATCGCTCCACCCCAGGGTACAAGGCCGGAGCGCGCGCGTGATTCTCGTTGGCGAACTCTCGCTCTGGGTCGCGCTGCTCATGGCACTCTGGGCAGGCGTCACCAGTTTCGCTGGTGGTGCCATGGGCCGCGAGGACCTGATCGCCAGCGGCCGGCGCGGACTGTATGCCACCTGCGCGATGGTGGTGCTCGCGTCGATCGGGCTCTGGACCGCATTGCTCACCCACGACTTCTCGTTCAAGTACGTGGCGTCGAACACCAGCGCGAACATGCCCAAGGTGTACATCTTCGCGGCGTTCTGGGGCGGGCAGGCGGGCTCCATGCTCTTCTGGGCGCTCATCCTCTCGATATACTCGGCGATCGCGATCTGGTCGGTGCGTGAGCGCGCTCGCGATCTGGCGCCGTGGGCATGCGGGACGCTCGCGTCGATCCTCGTGTTCTTCATCGCCACCACCTGCTTCAAGGCCAATCCCTACGACCGGCTGGCATTCATTCCCGCCGACGGTCGCGGCATGAATCCCCAGCTCCAGAACCCGGGGATGGCCATTCATCCGCCTAATCTCTACCTGGGCTACGTCGCCACCTCCATTCCCTTCGCCTTCGCGATCGCCGCGCTGGTCACGCGAAAGCTGGACGCCGCGTGGCTGAGTATCGTGCGCCGCTGGGCGCTCATCTCCTGGTTCTTTCTCACCGTCGGCATCACCCTCGGCATGTGGTGGGCCTACGTGGAGCTGGGCTGGAGTGGCTACTGGGCCTGGGATCCTGTCGAGAACGCGAGCCTCCTCCCGTGGCTCACCACCACGGCCTTCCTGCACTCCATCATGATCCAGGAGAAGCGGGGGATGCTGCGCAAGTGGAATGTGGTGCTCGTGGTCACGAGCTTCCTGCTGGCCATCTTCGGCACCTTCCTCACACGCAGCGGTCTCGTGCAGAGTGTGCACTCCTTTGCGCAGTCGCCGGTCGGTACCTGGTTCGGCACCTTCTTCGTCGGCACAACGGTGGCCACCATCTACTTCGTGGCCACGCGTCTCCGCGATCTCGAGGCGCGCGCGGAGCTGGAGAGCATGGTGAGCCGAGAGGCGGCATTCCTCTACAACAATCTCGTGCTCGTGTGCATCGCCTTCTCGGTGCTCTGGGGCACGCTGTTCCCGATCATCAGCGAGTGGGTCCGCGGCTCCAAGATCACGGTGGGCCCGCCCTTCTTCAACACGGTGAACGTCCCGCTCGGCTTGCTGCTCCTCGCGCTCACCGGCGTGGGGCCGCTCATTGCCTGGCGCAAGGCGTCGACGTCGAAC
>JBBSVF010000177.1:0-6357 GCA_038233745.1 Gemmatimonadales bacterium | reverse complement strand
GCGGCCATGGCAATCAGGAAGGGCAGGTAGGCGCTGCTGCGGAGGCTGCGGCGGAACCGCACGAGTGTCACCACCGCCAGCATCGACGCCAGCAACGGTCCCAGCAGGAGCGGGCTGGCGGGATGGAAACCGTACCGGAGATCGAAGACGCGCCGCACGAACGGCGTGAGCAGCCACGTCCAGGTGGTGAACGCCAGGTAGATGGTGGGATGTCGGAGGTAGGCAAAAGCTGCCACCAGCAGGCAGCCGACCGGATAGATGATGCTGAGCGCGCGACCTCCTCCTCCGACCAGCGCAAGCGCCACGTAGAGGACGAAGGCGCCGACGGCAAAGAGCGCGGCGGCCGGTGACGACCTCCGCGCATCGCTCGCCGCCGGATCAGTGTGGCGAAGCGGGAGGCTCATCGACGAACAGGCCGAGGGACGCGTCGTACCGCAGTGACTTGCGCGGAGTGCTGCGCACGTGGGTGCGCGCGCGTGACCGCCGCCGGGCGATCACGATACCATACAGCACGAAGTTCAGACTCATGGCACTGCCGACGCCCTGCAGAAAGACATCGAACCAGGTGGCAGCGCTCTCCACCGGGTCCCTCACCGGCTGCACGCCCGCACTCCGCTTGAGCTGCACCAGCGAGCGCAGATCCTTCGTGGAGGCGATCTCCAGCAAGGCCGGTAACCGCTGCTCAACGCCGCCGCTCACGGCGGGGTCTGCCGCGCTGAAGATGAACATCACCGCCAGCCAGAAGCCGACGAGGATCAGGGTGTTCAGGTAGAGAATACGCACGCTCACGAACCGTGGGCGCTGCTGCGCCCGCACCTTTGTCCACGGCGCATCCAGGATGAGATAGCTCGCGACACCCACACCGATCGTGATGAGCAGGATCGTTGGAGCCATCACCAGTTCGATGATGATCCCGCCAATCCCGAACACCCAGGCTGGGCCGGTGCGTCGCACCAGCGGTCTGCTGGCACCAGCCGACTCGATGGCCCGACTGACCCGCCAGGTCAGCGAGTGGGAGCGCCGCATCACTGTCCCGGTGTCAGCTGTAGTAGGCGCCGTAGCGCCCGAAGTCGTAGCCGCCACGATACCGGCTGTTGCGCCGCAGATCCACGCCATTGAGGATCGCGCCAGCGAGATTCGCCTGCACATGTTGCAACTGAAGCACCGCGAACTTCAGTGCCTGCCGCTCGGTGCGGTCAGCACGCGCCACGATCAGCGTCGCGTCGGCGTGCGCACCGATCAGCGCCGCGTCCGTGAAGAGATTCAGCGGCGGCGTATCGATGAGGACGTAGTCGTACTGCATGCGCAGACGTTCGAAGAAGGGGGCCAATCGCCCCGATACCAGCAGGTCAGCCGCATTGGCATTCGGCGCACCGCCACTCGGTAGCACGTCCAGATGTCCCGTGCCCTCCAGCGCGACGCGACGAATGCATTCGCCCGGCGTGGCCTGGCCGTACAGCAGGTCGAAGAATCCAGGCTGGGCCTCGATGCCGAACAGCGTGTGGAGGTTGCCGCGGCGCGTTTCCGCATCGATGAGCAGCACGCGCTTGTTCTGCTGCGCCAGTGTGACGGCGAGATTGGCGACACTGGTGGTCTTGCCATCGCCAGAGAGCGCGCTCGTGATCACGATGACGCGCGGCGGCTTCGCCGGACTCACATAGCTGAGGTTGGTCCGCAGCGCACGGTACGCCTCGGCGGCCATCGTCTGGTTCTCGCCCTCGCGCGTCGCCTTGCCCGCCGGCAGCCCGAGCGCGGGAAACTCTCCCGAGACCAGCGATCGATAGCGAGTCGTGAGCGCATCGCTGCGGAGGTTTGGAATGATCCCGATCACCGGCGCGTGCGTGATGGCCATGACGTCCTGCTCGTTGTGCACCGTCGTGTCCAGCCAGTCGCGCAGGAAGGCCACGAGAATACCCACCAGCAGCCCCGAGAAGAGCGCTACGGCAAAGATCACGGGACGCGACGTTCCCAGTGAACTCGTTGGCAGTACCGCACGATCCAGAACCTCTGCGGTGGAGTCCTGCACCGCGGCGGAAATCTCCGCTTCCTTCAGGCGGCCCTGCACCTGCGTCATGATGTCCTCGACACCCTTCTGCTCCCGGTTCAGGCGCTGCATCTCCACCTGCTGCGCCGGAATCTGCGCCACCGAGCTGCGAAGCAGCGCGATGCGCTGGTCGATCGCGCGCACATTCTCGTTCATTCCACCCACGAAGTTGCGCACCGTGGCAGCGATGTCACCTCGCGTCTGTTGCACCTGCCGCTCCAGCGCTCTGATGTCCGGATCGCCGGGGTTCAGGCGCCGCCGGGAAACCGCCAGCTCGTCCTCGAAGTGGCGCAGCCGGTCGATGAACACCGACACCGGCGCGGTGGTGCCTTGCGCCTTCAGGAACGCAGGTACGCTCACCAGACGTTCCACTGCCTGTCGTGAGTCGGAGCTATCCTGCACATTCTCGATGGTTTGCAATGACGCCAGCATCGCCTGTCGATCCATGGCGTAGCCGATGCGCACCTCGGTGAGACGCTGGATCTCCTCCGACTTCTGCGACGCTTCGTCGTCCACGCTGATGATCCGGTTGTTCTGCAGGAAGGCGCTGATGGCGCCCTCCCGTAGTCGCATCTCCGAAGCGAGCGTGTCGAGCTGACGCTGCAGCAACTGCACTGTACTGCGCGCGCCGGCCTTTTCGGCCTCGAGCCGCTTGCGAACGAACCGGCTCGCCAGCACGTTCGAGACATCACGCACCAGCAGTGGATCGTTCCCTTCGTAGCGCACTTGCAGGATGTTCGCATTCGGATTCGGCTGCGTCACCGCGGTCTTCGACTGCACAAGCTGCGACGCATCCTCTCGCGACGTCACACGCAGCACGACATCACCACCCGCAAAGGGCGTGGCGGCGAGCCGGAACGAGACCCCGGGCAGCGACACCAGGCTGTTGATCGGAAAGGTACCCAACACCCGATTGGCGGCATCCTTGATCGTGAACTGCTCCGCGGCCGCCGGCGAAAGCCGGTAGCTGCCCACCGGCGCCAGGCTGTCCACGCGCGCGAAGGCAACCACCGCGCTGCGCGGCGTCCGGCGCGGTGCCTCCAGACGAAGGCGGAGACCCAGGGAGTCCGCGACCTCGGTGGCCAGCGAGCGGCTCGTCATCACCTCGATCGCCGTGGCGATCAGGTTCATGTTGTCCGTGGACATTCCGTACATCGCCGCCATCGGGTTGCCGCCGCCGTGCGCCTCGATGCGTATCGAGGCCCGCGCATCGTACACGGGCTCCATGCGGCGCACCGCTACGACGCCCGCGGCCAGCGTCAGCAGCACGCAGCCCAGGATGAGCCACGCGCTCCGCGCGATGGTCGCCCACGCTCGGCGCAGATCGAGATCGGTACTGGCTTCCGTGAGAACGGTACCGGGAAGTGCTTCCATGGACGATGAAGGAAAAAAGGAAGACGGGCGACGGCGCCCTAGATGGACTTTCGCGTGATCAGAAACAGGATCGTGAGCGAGCTGGTGATCAGCGCCACGACCTCGAAGATCGCGCGAAAGCCCGCTTCATTGCGAACGGCGAAAGACGGATCCTGGATGTAGAGCTGATCCGTGGAGCGCACATTGAGCTCGCTCACGCGATCCGCTGTCGACACCTCGAGATTCGGCGAACCGGGACGGAGCAGAAACACACGAAAGTCACCTCCCACGCGGGTGGGACCGCCGGCGCGCGCGGCCAGGGTCACTACGGAGGCCGATGGCTCGGCGAGCTGGACACCCGGCTGCTTCACGCCGCCAAGCACCGCCAGCGGGCGAAGGAACGTCACCTCCACCCGGGTGGAATCCAGGCGGCCAGCGTAGCTGTTCACCACCGTGCGCTCCACCGCCGTGGGCGTGAGCCCGATCACCGTGACCCGCCCCACATTCGGCAGGAGGATCTCGCCTCGCTCGTTCACCGGAATATTGTTGTCGACGATGGTGGGCGCTGCTCCGGCGGTGCTGCTGGACTCGAAGGTCCGGAGCCGCACGACATCGCCCGGCTCCACGATCCACTGCACCGTGCCTGTGGCCGAGGGCCTGAGCTGCGGCGATCGCGGAACCGCCGGAACGCAGCCGGCCGCGAGCAGCAGCGTGAGCAGCAGGGCACCGCGACGATGCGGACGCGCCGGCGCGCCAGAGACCGGGCGGCGCAGCGATGATGCGTTGAGTTGTGGGATCACGAGCGAGAATGGAGAGGCTGGCACGCGGACACTCACGCGCGGAATGAGAGGACGCATCAGAGCGCCCCCCGCATGCTGAGGACTGCTGGAATCGTGCGGAGCAACAGGAGGAGATCGCGCCAGACCGTCCAGCCGGCAATGTAGGTCTGCTCGAGCTCGATGACCGCTTCAAAGCTGGTCACCTCATTTCGTCCGCCCACCTGCCACGGGCCGGTAATGCCCGGCGCCACTTCGAAGCGTACAAAGTGACGCACTTCGTACTTCTCCACCTCGCGAGGGAGTGGAGGGCGCGGCCCCACGAGCGACATCTCGCCACGCAGCACATTGATGAGTTGCGGAAGTTCGTCCAGGCTGCTGCGCCGAAGAAATCTGCCCACCCGGGTGATCCGCGGATCTCCTGCGGCCTTGAACAGCATCGGGTCGGCATACACGTTCGCCTGCGCCACCTCGGCCACTCTCGCATCCGCGTCCCGCACCATCGTGCGCAACTTCAGCATTTCGAAGGTCTCGCCCCCCAGGCCCACGCGCCGCTGCCGAAAGATCACGGGGCCTGGCGTCGTCGACTTCACCAGAAGCGCGCAGATCGCCACGACCGGCGAGAGAAGCACGATGCCCACGACGGCCCCGAATACATCGAGCATCCGCTTGGCCACCAGCTGCCAGCCGAGCAGCGCAGGGCTGCTGAGCAGCGCGATAGGACCCTCGCCGCGACGAATCAGCGTGGAGTTCTTCATCTCGCGCAACGGGCGACGCCGAAGCCCGAACACCCGGCAACCAGCGCTCGATCCGGCGATCAGCACACTCTGCAGGGCCTCGTCACTGAGTGGGCCCACCAGAATGATCGCGTCCGCCCGCGAGCGATGAATCTCCTCGTAGAGCGTATGCCATCCCTCGTGCTGTTCGCCAGGCCAGGAGGGGTCGATGACGTACACCTCCGGTGCACCCTGCCGAGCGTCGACATGCTCCTCGAGAAAGGTGTGCAACTGACGCCCGAGCCCCACGAGCAGCGTTCGCTCCTGGTCCAGCCGCCGGGGGTCGAATGTCGAAAGCGCCCGGGCCACCCCTCGGCGCTGAAAGAGCAGCGTCACCCACAGGAGGAAGACGATGAAGCCGCTGAACATGGCGCGCTTGATCAGCCAGAGCGACCAGAGCTCGTTCCAGCGCGGCAGGATGATCGCCAGCACCATGGCCACCGCGATGCGCCCGGACTGCTCATTCACCAGCGAGGTGGAGTAGGAGCGGGTGGCAATCAGACAGAAGATGAGGAGGGCGATACGGCGAAGCAGCGCCGAGGGATCCGCCGGGATGAGCAGGCGAAAGAACTCCTCGCTCGGCGCGCTGGGATGCAGCGGGATCTGACTGAGCACCACGAAGACGACAGCAATGCTCAGGGCATCTGCCGTCAACATCGAAACGGCGAAGGCCAGCTCGCGCCAGAATCGGCGCCGTTGCAGGGACAGCACGCGCTGCCGCCCCTGAAGCCGTGCGAGCAGCGGGGCAACCGGCGGCTGAGTATCCACTCCAGACTCATCAGAGGGCTCGGGCAATCCGATTTCCCGCGGCTGCCGCATTCCCGTCGTCATGACGTACGAACGCTCGCCCTGCAGGTGTCGGCAGGAACTGGTCGGTTGCGACGAGCAGACTCGGGCGTCTGAGCTAACGACACGGTTGACATCAGCGACGATAAAGTGTTGACCAGCATTCGGTTTTGAAGTTACCACCAAAAGTCCGAGCGATTCAATAGAAGATAGCCACTGTTACGTTATTGTACGGTTGCAGGAACAGGCTGGCAGGTCCGTACTTTTGTCCTATACTTTGAGCAGGTCGACTGGACGTGCGCTTGTATGACAGTTGGGACGCGCCAAAGCAATCTGCAGCGATCACGGGAGCGGATCAGGAGTGGAACGGGTCGTGCCCCCTCGTGTGTTCTATGGTGAACAGCATTTCTGGTGAACAGCACCTTCCGGTCGTAGGCATTCGATCGGACCGTCCGGGTTGCTGTGACCTCGGTCGGATGCCTGTCGTCGTTGCTGCGCCGCGGCTCTGTCCACTCAGGGGCACCGTGTCGCACCAGCGTGCACTCCCCGAGCAATGGCGCACTCCCTGTCGGTCTCGCACGTGACGCATCTGCCTCCTAAAGCCTCCAGCGCTCGCCCGGGT
>JBBSVF010000176.1:0-6419 GCA_038233745.1 Gemmatimonadales bacterium | reverse complement strand
TCAGGGATGGCCCCGCGCTCGTTGGGTTCGTGTTTTCCGGTGTGGATATCACGCCAAGTCACCGCGCGGCAGCAGTCCTCATCGACACCGGTATGGCGCTGGCCCGCACGATCAGCGTGGGCCGGGCGCTCGCGGAAGTCAGCCTGCAGCTTCGGCGATCGCTGGTGGCCGACGGCGTGGCCATCGCCCTGGCCAACGACGACACGGCGGAACTCCAGCTCGCGCACGTGTCAGGGATGAGCGAGGAATCCGCGGCGCTGGTGAGTCGCCTTGCTCCTGTCTGGCTGGAAGCACTGGCGACCGGTGAGGTGGTCACGACAGCCACTGCCGACGACGGCCTCGAACTTACTGCACCCATGACGAGCAGCGAGGGAGTGATCGGGGCCATCACACTCTCGTTGTCCCGCGCGACCCGGTCGACACGGATGGCCGAGCTGCGCCGCGTGCTCGCCACTATCTCCGCTGAAACCGCCGCGGCGATCGACCGTGCGTGGCTCGTGGAGCGCGTGGGTCACAAGCGGCGGCTGGAAGCCATTGGTGAGGTATCCGCCGGCGTCGCCCACGAATTGAGAAATCCGCTGTTCGGCATCTCCTCCGCCGCACAGCTTCTGCGCTTCCGCGTCTCCAACGATCCGGTGGTGGAGAAGAATGTCGGCCGCATCCTGCGCGAGGTAGAGCGGCTGAACAGCATGGTCACCGCGTTACTCGAGTTCGGACGACCCCACCCGATCGATCTTGCTCCAGTCGATCCCGACCGGCTCTGGGACGAGGTCATCGAGAGTCAGCGCGGGCTGCTGGAGAGTCGCGGCCTCACACTTCGTCGCACGCGGGCTGTTCCGGCGACTTCCTGCGCGCTCGATGCGCCCCAGTTTTCGCAGGTGCTGCTCAATCTGCTCTTGAATGCCGCCCAGGCCGCTCCACACGGTGGGGAAATCACACTTGCTACCACGGTGAGTGTGGGCGGAGGCTGGCGCTCCCGCCTCCACAACGGGGGCGCGGCCATTCCTTCCGAGGATCTGCCCCGTGTGTTCGAGATGTTCTTCTCGACCAGGACCGGCGGCACGGGCATCGGATTGGCGCTCTGCCAGCGGATCGTCGACGAGCACGGCGGAACGATCTCCCTGGACAGCTCTCCGGCGCAGGGCACGTCGGCCACGGTGACAATTCCCGTCACCCCCGTCGCGTGAGTCTCTCGATCCTGCTGGTGGATGACGAGCAGACCGTGCGCGAGACGCTCTGCGAGTTCTTCGAGCACCTGGGACATCGCGTGCGCGTTGCATCCTCGGCGGCCGAGGCGCGTGCGATCGCCGCGGCGGACGCGCCTGACCTGATGCTCGCTGACCTGCGACTGCCGGATGGCAGCGGTCTGGCGCTGTCGGCGGTAATGCGCGCGGAGGATCCTGACCTCGGGGTGATCGTGCTCACCGGCCACGCCGATGTTGCCACGGCGGTTCGAGCGATGCGCGAGGGAGTGCTGGACTTCCTCGAGAAACCCATCGATCTGGAGGCGCTGGCAGCGGCAGTGGACCGCGCGGCCGAGCTGATGCAGCTCCGGCGCGAGGTCGCCGTACTTCGGACCCGCCAGAGCGATGTGGCATCCGAAAACGCCGAAAGCTGGGAATCGCTCGAGCGGCTTGTTGAATTGGCGGCACGCAATGATGACGTCCCCGTGCTGATCATTGGCGAGACGGGCACGGGCAAGGGCTTCGTGGCCCGGCGCATCCACGAGCGCAGTGGCAGGGCATCACAGCCGTTCGTCGAGATCAATGGAGCCTCGCTGAGCGCTACCTTCCTGGAATCCGAGATGTTCGGACATGAGCGCGGTGCATTCACCGACGCCAAGCAGGCCAAACGGGGACTTCTCGAGGTGGCTGGCCGAGGCACGCTCTTTCTCGATGAGGTAGGGGAGATCGCGCCGGAGGTGCAGCCGAAGCTCCTCAAGGTGCTCGAGGAGCGCACCTTCCGCCGGCTCGGCGGAACCTCCGAGCTTCGGAGCGACGCGCGCGTGATCACCGCCACACATCGGCCGATTGCCGAGCTGGCGAGGACGGGACAATTCAGGGCCGATCTGTACTATCGGCTGCAGGTCCTGACGCTGAATCTTCCGCCACTCAGGGATCGGAGGTTCGAACTTCCCGCCCTCGCGCAGACCTTTCTGCCGAAGGATGGTCGGCTTTCCGCCAGCGCCCGCCGCGCGATCGAGCAGTACGACTGGCCAGGGAATGTGCGGGAGTTGAAGAACACGCTGTGGCGTGCGCGGCTGCTCGCAGATGGCGGCCTCATCGAGCCGGCACATCTCGGGCTTCCGCTGTCTGGGGAGCGTCTGGGGCAGATCACGCCGACCATGGAGGATTCGGAGCGCGCTGCCATCGTGTCGGCGCTGCAGGTGGCTGGCGGAAATCGCGTGGAGACCGCGCGCCTGCTGGGGATTGCGCGGTCGACACTCCAGCAGAAGCTCAAGCGGTTCCGTCTGGGGTGAGCGTTAAACGCTGACCGGATTCCGGACGTGAGTGTGTGCGACAGTCCGCTTTTCGGTCACCTATCCTGCCGATTCTTTTGGTAAGTCGTTGACCTATAAATGGTTGCCAATCGTGCAGCGACGGCCCGGTTTTCGCCTTCGCTACTGTCATGACAAACACACTTCCGCATTGCATTCTCATCGTCGAGGATGAGCCGTCCATCCGCGAGTCGCTCGTGGATCTTTTCGATGTCGCCGGCAACATGGTGATGGCGGCCGAGTCGTTGGGGGAGGCGAAGAGGCTGTTGGGGAGCAGGAGCTTTGAGCTCGTGATCACCGATATCCGGCTGGGTGGCCATCGAGACGGTGGGCTCCAGGTGATGGCGTCCGCTGGTCTGCTCTCTCCCGAGGGCACCGTGATCGCGCTCACGGCGTATCCCGATGATGACAACCGGCACGCCTCTCGTCGGCTGGGCGCGACGCATTTTCTGGAGAAGCCGGTGGGGCTGGAGCGAATCGCCGAAATTGCCGCCCGTATCGGGATCAGCTGCGCGGCCGGCCGCGTTGGTGAACAGCCGCTCCCACATTCCGGCGCCTTGTCGGCTGTGTCAGCAGGTTGAGGATGCAGCTGATCCGGTCACGACGGAGCGTTCTGAGCGAGTAGCTGTGCATCAATTATGACGAGCTGCGCCTCGACGCTCTGGCGCATTCGCTCCGTCAGAATTCGAACATCGTCGCCCTGCTGTCGCGTCACCGGCGGCCCTATCCGCACCAGGCACTCCGCGCGCCGCGCGCCGCGATGTTCGTAGCGAATGGCTACCGGGATCACGGCCAGCTCTGGCCGGGCCAGTGCAATGCGCGCGGCGCCGGATCTGAACCGCAACGCCTCCCGCTCCGGCGCGAGCCGGCCCTGGGGAAAGATCCACAGGGTGCGGCGGGGCGCCTGAAGCTGCTCAAGCGCATAGCGCTGCACCGCGCGCGCGTCGGACAACGCGGCCGAGGTGATCCCGAAGCAGCCGACTCGCCGAAAGAAGGGATACCGAACAAGCTGGGCGCCCTCCATGATGCCCACGCCATCGCGACGGAACACGTCGTGCGAGAGATGCAGCGCGACGATCGGGTCCCACCACGCCGTATGATTCAGGATGGCGATCGTGGGCGCATCGCCGCTGGGAAATGGCTCGCCATCCACACGAATGGCCGCAAAGTCCCGGCGTAGCAGGCGTCGCCCATAGCTGGCGTAGAACGATTCGATGACGGTGTGCTTGCGATGCGGAAGCAGCATGCCCTGACGTTAGCCGCGAGGACCGAGATGGCAAAGCAGTGGCGAAAGGCAGCAGCAGCGAGCGGAGCGGCATTTGGCCTGGCGGCGCTCTACAATGCAGCGACGGCCCGTGACTCCCAGCCGCTCGAGAACGTGCTCGGCGGCGAGGATGAGGAAATTCGGTGGCGCGGCCATCGCCTGTCCTACACTCGACATGGTGCCGGCTCTCCAGTGCTGCTACTGCACGGCATCTACGCAGGCGCATCATCGCTGGAGTGGCGCCACACTGTGCGGTCACTCGCCGAACGACATGAGGTTTTCGCGGTAGACCTCCTGGGGTTCGGACGGTCCGATCGACCCGACCTGCGCTACTCCCCTGCTCTCATCCAGAGCATGATCGCCGAACTGGCGGATCAGCTGGGCGGCGGCGCCTCGGCGGTGGTCGCCAGCTCGTTGACGGCGGCGCATGTAGTGGCAAGTGCTGTGCGGAACCCACGAGTCTTCACCGCGCTCGCCCTTGTCGGGCCCACCGGCGTGTCGCAGCTCCGCGACGGCGCCTCCACCCCGCGCATCGCGGCCGGCTCCTCGCTCGACGTTCCGGTGCTCGGCTCCACCCTCTATAACGCGCTGACCTCCAGCGCCAGCGTGCGGTACTTCCTGGAGCAGGTCTACTCGGATGACCGGCTGGTGACCGACGACCTCGTGGAGTCATACGTCGCCAGTGCTCGGCAACCCGGTGGCCGGCATGCCGTGAAGGCGTTCGTGAGCGGCCGCCTGAACGTGGACATTCGTGCGTCGCTCAAGCGCCTTCACCAGCCCGTACTTCTGATCTGGGGGGAGCAGGCCAGTCAGAACTCCGTGGAGCACGCCCACGCCTTTCGCGTGCTGGCTCCCGCCGCGCAGTTCCTGCTGGTACCCAATGCCGGAGACTTGCCGCAGGACGAACGGCCGGCCCGCGTGAACTCTGCACTCCTCCGGTTCCTCGCGACCCCGCCGGTTCAGCCCCTCGGCCACAGGCCCGTCACCGTCGCGGAGCCTGCGGAGGGGCACCCAGGCTGAAAACGGCGGTGGCTCACCCCGCTGGCCGGTGAGGGTTATCTTTCCCTGCTATGCCGGATCCGAACCTGTCGCCCGTCGCGCTGCTGCGCGCTCACTCACGCCACGCCCCGTGGAACGCCCGTGGCCTCGCTGCCCACGTGACGGCCCTTGTGGATGCGGCGGGCATTCGCCCCACGAACGCCTCGGCGCGCGTGACCCCCAGCGCGCGTTCGGTGCGGTTCTACGTGGCGAACGGACTGCTCGACCGGCCGGAGGGCGCCGGGACTGCCGCCACGTACAACTACCGGCATCTGCTGCAACTCCTGGCTATCAAGGTCCGCCAGCGCGAAGGCGCCACGCTCGACGGTATTCGCACCGAGATGAAGGAAATCACCGGCGACGCGCTGGAGCGGCGCGTGGCCGCGTCACTGGCGCCAGCGCTGGGCGCGCAGGCCGATCAGGTGGTGAGGGACGTCGGCGACACCGCACCCGCCAGTTGGCGCCGCGTGTTGATCGCCGACGGCATCGAACTCAGCGTGCGCGAGGACGTTCCGGCGG
Source organism: Gemmatimonadales bacterium (assembly GCA_038233745.1). Classification (GTDB taxonomy): domain Bacteria; phylum Gemmatimonadota; class Gemmatimonadetes; order Gemmatimonadales; family Gemmatimonadaceae; genus AG11. The sequence continues at coordinate 1,101 of JBBSVF010000176.1, read as the reverse complement.
CCCGCGAAGAAGCGCTCATGGCCATCCGCGAATCCATTCGCGCGGCACTGGGCCGCGCCGACATTCGCTGATCGCTTCGGGTCAGAGCAGCCGCGATAACAGGGCCGCGCCCCACTCCTTCATGCGCTCCACGGTACCGCGTTGACGGAATGTCTCCAGCTTGATCTCGTCCGACCGGGTCAGGTCATCCATGAACACGGAATCCATCTGCGCGCCGAATCCGTCATCCAGAACCGCCAGATTCGATTCGTTGTTGAAGGCGAGTGACCGGTTGTCGAAGTTCATCGACCCCACCGAGCTCCACTTGCCATCCACCACGAATGTCTTGGCGTGCATCATCGTGGGCTGATATTCATAGACGCGCACGCCGGCCTTCAGGAGCTCCTCGTAGCGAGAGCGCCCGGCATACCAGGTCGTCTTCACGTCACTCACCTTGCTCACGGTGAGGATGCGAACGTCCACCCCGCGCTTGCGCGAGTCCGTGAGCAACTTCCGGAAATCATCGTCCGGAACGAAGTAGGAGTTGGACACATAGAGCGTCTTCCGGGCACTTGCGATCGAGAGCGCGATGTAGCGCTCTGCGGGCGTGCTGCCTGTGGTGGGCGAGGAGAAGAACACTCCGGCATAAAGGCCGCCGTCGTCCGGCCGGAATGACGCCCGGGGAAAGTAGACATCTCCGGCGATGAGCTCGCCCGTGCATTCCGCCCACGCCGACGCGAACGCCGCCTGCAGCCCCATCACCGCAGGGCCCTCGAACCGCACGTTGGTCTCGCGCCACTGGTCCAGATGGCGGCCGTCGCCCAGCCAGTAGTCTGCGAGTCCGAAGCCGCCGGTGTAGCCAACCTTTCCGTCGACCACCACCACGCGCACATGTGATCGGTCGCTCGCGTTGTGCAGGGTGAACCAGTGAAGCTGCCGCAGGAGGCCGATCTCCACCCCCGCGGCGCGCAGACTGTCCGCCCACTCCTTCTTGAGATTCTGGGATCCGAATGCATCCAGCACGAATAGCACTCGCACTCCCGCGCGGGCCCGCTCCCGCAGGATCACCGACATGGTATCCGCAACCTTGCCGGGCTGCGAGTAGTACATCTGCACCGTGAT
>JBBSVF010000175.1:0-6441 GCA_038233745.1 Gemmatimonadales bacterium | reverse complement strand
CCGGGCGTCGACTGCGCCAGCGCATCAGGCGTCCGTCGGCGAGAAATGAACGTTGAGTACTCCACATCGCCTCGCATCACCTACCTGTTCAGACCTTCCTTAGGGCTCGTCTGGAACCTCTTCCTGGCTCCTCCCCTTGGTTAGCTTTAGAGGGGAATCAAGCCTGTCGGCAGCTGCTCCCGTTCCGGGAGTTGGGTCGGGGCCCTGCACGCAAGTCATGGACATCCAGATCACCACCAAGAAGAACGAGGGCGTCGAGCGCCTTCTCGAAATTTCCGTCCCCGTGAGCGCCGTGCGCGCCGAGGAGGAGAAGCAGGCGCGGCGCTTTGCGACCACCGTCCGGCTCCCGGGCTTCCGTCCGGGCAAGGCACCGGCTGCGATGGTGAAGAAGCGCTTCAAGGCGGATATCCGCCAGCAGGTCGTCGAGACCCTCGTGCAGGAGGCCTTCAAGCAGGTCATGGAGCGCGAGAAGCTCGACGTGGCCGCGCAGCCGCATGTCCACGACCTGCGGTTCGAGGACGACCAGCCGCTCACCTTCGAGCTGCATCTTGAAGTACGCCCCACGATTTCGCTGACGAAGACCGACGGCTTCACTGTGGAGCGTCCGTCCACCAGCGTCACCGACGAGCTGGTCACCACGCAGATCGAACAGCTTCGCGATCAGAAGGCGACGTGGGCGCCGGTGGAAGAACAGCCGCGCGAGGGTGACATGGTGAAGGTGCTGCTGGCCACTCCCTCCACCGACGGCGAAGAGATGCCCGAGGGGCAGCCCTACAACCTGGTGCTCGGCGGCGGCCAGGCCATTCCGGGCGTTGAAGAGCTGGTCATGGAACTCGCGCCTGGTGAAACGAAGGAGCGCGTAGTGAAGTGGCCCGACGAATTCCCCGACGAGACGCAGCGGGGCACCAGCAAGAGTGTTCGCGTGACGCTGGAGGAAGTGAAGCGCAAGTCCGCGCCTGCACTGGATGACGCCTTCGCGCGTGAGGTGGGCGACTTCGATTCGCTGGACGCGCTGAGCGCCGCGGTTCGCAAGGACCTCGAGGAGAACGCCGGACGCGAGAGCGAAGCACTCGTCCGCCAGTCCCTGCTGGACCAGGTGGCCGAGGCCAATCCGTTCCCCATTCCGCCGAGCTGGGTGCAGCGGATGATCGACGCGTACATGCAGGCCTATCAGATTCCCGCCGAGCAGCGCGAGCAGTTCGCCGGGGAGTTCACCGCGGTGGCCGAGAAACAGGTGCGCCGCGACATGCTGATCGACGCGATTGCCGAGCAGGAGCAGCTGGCAGCGTCGGAACAGGATGTCGATGACAAGGTGGCCAAGGTTGCCGAGCAGCGAAACGCTGACGTCGGCCAGGTGTATGCCTCACTGCAGAAGGCCGGCCGACTGCAGGAGATCGAGCGCAGCATCACCGAGGAGAAGGTCTTCGAGTGGCTGCGCGGCCGAAACACCGTCTCTGACGCAGTGACATCGTGAACACACCCATGGCGACGATCTATCCTCCCTACGTCATCGAGCGCTCGTCCCGCGGCGAGCGCACGTACGACATCTTCTCGCGGCTCCTCATGGACCGCATCGTCTTCCTCGGCACGCCGATCAACGACGATGTGGCGAACATCGTGATCGCGCAGCTGCTGTTTCTGGAAGCGGACAACCCCGATCGCGACGTGTTCGTCTACGTCAACTCGCCGGGCGGCAGCGTGTCGGCGGGACTCGCGATCTACGACACGATCCAGTACATGAAGGCGCCGGTGAACACTATCTGCATGGGGTTGGCGGCGAGCATGGGATCGTTCCTGCTGGCGGCGGGGCGCAAGGGCAAGCGCAGCGCGCTGCCGCACTCGCGCATCATGATTCACCAGCCGTCCGGTGGCACTCAGGGAACGGCCGCGGACATCGAGATCCAGGCGAAGGAGATCCTGTTCCTGCGTCATCAGCTCAACACCATCTACAGCAAGCACACCGGCCGTCCGATCGAGCAGATCGAGCGGGACATGGTGCGGGACTTCTTCATGTCGGCCGAGGAGGCCAAGGACTACGGCATCATCGACAACGTGATCACGCACCGCGGCGAGCTCGTGGATCCGCAGGTGATCGCGGCCCAGGCGGCAGGAATCAAGTAGCGGTTCTGGACGGCGGGTGTCGCCCTGACGCCCACTGTCACCTCGTTCGCGCCAGATCGTCTGTTGCTTGACCGGCCCCCTGGGCCGCGTTAACTCTTGATAGCGCCCCCCGCGCCGGCAATTCCGGGCGTGTGTCTCACGCAGAGTGAACCGCCATGTCGCACGACAAGCATCTTCGCTGTTCCTTCTGCGGCAAGTCGAAGGATAGTGTCCGGAAATTCATCTCCGGGCCCTCAGTCTACATCTGCAATGAGTGCATCGCACTCTGCAACGAGATTCTCGCGGAGGATGAGGAGCGCGAGGTGGCAGAGGCCATCACGCAGGTGCCCACGCCGCAGGAGATCAAGGACACGCTCGACGGGTATGTGATCGGGCAGGAGCGCGCCAAGAAGGCGCTCGCGGTGGCGGTGTACAATCACTACAAGCGCATCAACTCCGCCTCGGTTCGCGAAGACGATGTGGAGCTGGACAAGTCGAACATCCTGCTGATCGGACCCACTGGCGTGGGCAAGACGCTGCTGGCGCAGACCCTCGCGCGGATTCTGGATGTGCCGTTCACCATCGCCGACGCAACCACGCTGACGGAAGCCGGCTATGTGGGCGAGGACGTCGAGAACATCCTCGTGCGTCTGCTGCAGGCGGGTGACTTCAATGTGGCCGAGTGCGAGCGCGGGATTGTGTATATCGACGAGATCGACAAGATCGCGCGCAAGTCCGAGAATCCGAGCATCACTCGCGACGTGAGTGGTGAGGGTGTGCAGCAGGCCCTGCTCAAGATTCTGGAAGGCACCGTGGCCAGTGTGCCGCCGCAAGGTGGACGCAAGCATCCGCAGCAGGAATACATCCAGATCAACACCAAGGACATCCTGTTCATCTGCGGCGGCGCGTTCGACGGGCTGGAGAAGATCATCGAGGCGCGCACGGGACGGCGACAGATCGGGTTCGCGAAGGTGGATACGGATCCCGTGAAGGCGGCGACTCTGGCGAAGCATGCCTTTGCCGAGGTGGAGCCTGACGACCTGCTGCGGTTCGGGCTGATTCCGGAGCTCGTGGGCCGGCTGCCCGTGACGGTGCCGCTGGAGGGGCTGGACGAGGATTCGCTCGTCAAGATTCTCCAGGAACCCAAGAACGCGCTCACCAAGCAGTACAGCAAGCTGTTCGGGCTGGAGGATGTGAAGCTCACCTTCGAGGCGTCTGCCTTGCGGGCCATCGCGCAGAAGGCGCTGCGTCGTGGGACTGGCGCTCGAGGACTGCGCGCGATCCTCGAGGAAATACTCACCGAGGTGATGTTCGATCTGCCCACGCGGGACGATGTGATTGAGGTCAAGATCACGGAGTCGAGTGTGCTGAATGGCACGACGCCGTTGCTGGAGCTGGCTCCGACCAAGCGGAAGAAGGAAGCCTGACGGCCGCGTCGTTTCGATGGGCCAGGAGTTCGGGAGGCGCGTCGGTCGGTCCGGCGCGCCTCGTTCGTTACCGTCGGTCCTGAAATTCGGTATCTTTCCCGGATGCCCCTGTTTCCAGTGGACGGCGAAGGCCTGGTCGATGTTGACCGCCTCCCCGTCCTGCCCCTCCGTGACATCGTCGTCTTCCCCAGCGTCGTGATGCCCCTGCTCGTCGGCCGGCCGGCCTCGCTGGCGGCCCTCGACGCGGCGCAGAGCGGTCCGGGGTTCGTGCTGCTCGTGACTCAACGCGATGCGGAGACGCAGGAGCCGGCCGCCGCCGACCTGCATCGCGTGGGCGTCGTGGCGCGCGTTCGCCACCTGACGCGGCTGGGAACCGGCACAGTGAAGGTGCTGGTCGAGGCAGTTGCTCGTGCCCGCGTCACGCGCTTCGTCCCTGGCGCGGAGTGTCTGCGGGCGACGATCGAATCGATGGATGAGCTCTCAGGCAGTGCGGACGCGGATCAGCCCCTGCTCCGTCACGCGCTCACGCTGTTCGAAGAGTACGTGGGGCTGCACCGCCGGTTGCCCACGGAGCTGGTGACGATTCTCCAGAGCGCGGATTCGCCAGCACGCCAGGCGTTCGGCATGGCGGCGCATGTCGCCGCGCGGCTCGAGCGACGCCAGACGCTGCTCGAGGCCGCGGATTTCGAAACCTTTCTGCGATCGCTCGCCACGCTCCTGACCAACGAGATCGATCTGCTGCGCCTGGAGCGCAAGATCGACGACGACGTGCGCGGCTCGCTCTTCCAGAATCAGCGCGAGTTCTACCTGCAGGAGCAGTTGAAGGCCATCCATCGGGAGCTGGGCGGCGAGGACGGCGATGACCTTGCCGATCTCGCGGAGCAGCTTGCGGCGCGCGGCCTTCCGGAGGCAGTGCTTGCCCGCGCCACGCGAGAACTTCGGCGGCTGAAGCGGCTGCCCTCGATGTCGCCCGAGCATGGGATCGCCCGCACGTACCTGGAATGGATCGCCGCCCTTCCCTGGACGACGCGCACCGATGACGTGCTCGACGTGACGCATGCACGACAGATTCTCGATGAGGATCACTACGGCCTGGACGATGTGAAGGAACGGATCATCGATCACATCGGGGTGCTCTCGCTCGTGGACCGGCTCGACGGACCGATCCTCTGCCTCGTCGGCCCACCGGGAGTGGGCAAGACCTCCCTCGGCCGCTCGATTGCCCGTGCCATGGGCCGCAAGTTCGTTCGCATGTCGCTGGGTGGCGTGCGGGACGAGGCGGAGATTCGCGGACACCGTCGTACGTACATCGGCGCGATGCCGGGTCGTGTGATTCAGGCCATGCGGCGCGCCGAATCGGTGAATCCGGTGATCCTGCTGGACGAGGTCGACAAGATGGGGAGCGACATGCGCGGCGACCCTTCATCCGCGCTGCTCGAGGTGCTGGACCCTGAACAGAATCGTTCGTTCAGCGATCATTACCTCGAGGTGGATTACGACCTCTCGCAGGTGCTGTTCATCACTACCGCGAACTCACTGGGCTCGATTCCGGAGCCACTGCGTGATCGGATGGAGATCATCCGCCTCGCGGGCTATCTCGAGCAGGAGAAGTTCGCGATCGCCCGGCAGTTCCTCTTGCCACGGCAGCTTCGCCAGCACGGGCTCGCGCCCGAAACCGTCGAACTGGATGCTGACGTTCTGTCGGCGATCGTGGACGGCTACACCCGAGAGGCTGGTGTCCGGGAACTCGATCGACGTCTTGCACGTCTTGCACGGAAGCTCGCACGAGGGCGCGCGGACGCCACGAGTGCTGGCCAGCCCGGTGCTACCGCGGTGCACGTGCAGCGCGAGGACCTGCGCGCGATGCTCGGGGTTCCGCCCTTCGATCCCGAGTCCAAGGTGATCGAGGACAAGGTGGGCGTCGCCACGGGGCTGGCGTATACCAGCGTCGGTGGCGACGTGCTGGACATCGAAGTGAGTGTCGTGCCCGGCCGCGGCCGACTTCAGCTCACGGGCACCCTCGGCGACGTGATGAAGGAAAGTGCAAGTGCGGCGCTGAGCTACGCCCGGGCGCGGGCCAGTTCGTTCGGGCTCGAGCGCGAGTTCCTGCGTTCGCGCGATCTGCACCTGCATATCCCTGCCGGTGCGACGCCGAAGGATGGGCCGAGTGCGGGCATCGCCATCGCCAGTGCCATCGTCAGCGCGCTTACGGGAATACCACTACGCGGCGACGTGGCGATGACTGGCGAAATCACACTTCGGGGGCGGGTGCTGCCGATCGGCGGACTGAAGGAGAAGTCGGTGGCGGCACTTCGCAACCGTGTGTCGCACGTGATCATCCCCGCGGAGAACGCGCGCGAGATGGACGAGTTGCCAGCGGAGGTGAAGGCTGGATTGCATTTTCATCCCGTGCGCACCATGGACGAAGTGCTGGCCGTCGCGCTGTCGCGGGCAGTGACGCCGCGCGCTGAGGATGCTGATGCTCCGATGGTGGCCCATTGAGCGCGTCATCGGCTGACCCGCTCGTGATTCGCAAGTTGGAGTTCATCGGTCCGATGGCGACCGCGGAGGGCTGGAGGCCGACGAATACGCTGCCGGAAATCGCGTTCGCCGGCCGCTCGAATGTCGGCAAGTCGTCGCTGCTCAACCGGCTCGTGCGTCGCAAGGCATTTGCGCGCGTGAGCAATACGCCGGGACGCACACGCGAGATCAACTTCTTCGCGGTGAACGATAGTTTCGTGCTGGCGGATCTGCCAGGCTATGGCTACGCGCGCATTTCGAAGGAGCGCAAGGCAGACTGGGTGCCGCTGATCGAGGGGTACCTGCGGGCCTCGCCGGCGCTGCGAGGAGTCGTGCAACTCCTGGATGTGCGGCACGACCCCACGAGCGACGACCGGCAGATGCTGGATTTCCT
>JBBSVF010000174.1:0-6484 GCA_038233745.1 Gemmatimonadales bacterium | reverse complement strand
TCGCGTCGCCCCCAGGAAACAACTGCGACAGCACGTAGGCCGACACGCCAATCCCCGCGCGACGCGCCCGCCGGCGAAGCGCGGATTTCTCTGCCACCGAGATGCGCAGCTGAAGCTGCTGAGTCTTACCAGCCATGATCGAAGCGTACGAGCGTCACGTGCCGATGTCAATACATATGTACTGACATCGCGCATCACAGGTCGCGCCCCGCCGCCTCCCGCTGTCGCACCACCTCATACACCGCGATCGCCACCGTATTCGACAGGTTCAGCGATCGCACCAGCGGCGACAGCACCGGCATACCTACAAATCGATCCGCATAGCGCTCGTGGAGCTCCGGTGGCAATCCCTGCGTCTCCCGCCCGAACACCAGCACCACATCCGGCCCCTCGGCCAGCGGCGCATCCCAGTAGCGCCGCGTCGTCTTGGTGGAGAAGAACCAGGGTTCGCCGAAGGTGGGAAGTTCACGCTCAAAGGTGGGCCAGTCCGGCCACACGCGAAGATCCACATGCGGCCAGTAATCGAGACCCGCGCGCTTCACCTCTTTTGCGTCGAGCGAGAAGCCCAGTGGCTCGATGAGATGCAGCGTCGCCCCGGCCGCAAGACAGGTGCGGCCCACATTGCCGGTGTTCCAGTGGATCTCCGGATACACCAGCACCACATGCGTGGGCATGTCAGCGCGGAATGGCGACGCTGAGCGCCACGCTCTCCATCCCCAGCCGATCGACCGCCGAGACGACGACGCGATCCACGTCGCCCTCGCCGGTACGTCGCACCAGTACCGCGCGCTGCGCATTCGGCACCACCCACGCATGCCAGCCGTCGGCCGAGTGTGTGCGCACAGTCCACCAACCGAACACACCGCGGTCCGTGTCGGTCCGGCGCACAAGCAGTTCCCCCGTAGCGGCAACGATCTCTGCGCGCGCCGCAGGCACGGCCGGCCGGCCACGTGCAAGCCAGGCCGACGCAGGCACCAGCGCCGGTTCGCGATACAGTTCGTCGTACAAGCGTGTCGCCACGAGCTCCGCGGACGCCGGCGGGGGCGGTTGCGTCGCCACGCCAACGAGCACCGAATCGCGCCGCACAGCGGACACCGGCATGAGCGAGCGCATGCTGAAGAACACATTGCCGCCAGCGCCGGCCGAGCGAGTGGCGCGCACCTGATCGTTCAGCTCACTCGCGGTCCACAACCCGCCACCCGTCGCCGCTCGGCTCGAGATATTTCCCGGCCAGATGTGACGACGGTGGACGTTCTCGCCGAGCCACCAGTCGAGCAGCACCGGGTAGCTCTGCGCTGTCTGGCGAATGGGCCAGTAGAGTTGCGGCGTGAAGTAGTCCACCCATCCCTCGCGCAGCCAGCGCCGTGAGTCGCCGTAGAGTTTCGCGTACGAGTCGAAGCCGGCGATGGACGCCGGGTTTCCGGGGCGCCAGATGCCGAACGGACTGATGCCCACCTGCACCCACGGCTTGAGCGCCTTGGTGCGCAGGTAGATCTGCTGCACGAGGGTGTCCACGTTGTGGCGACGCCAGTCGTCGCGCGCGAGGCGACCGCCGGTGCGCTGATAGCGTGCGTAGCTCGCCGAGTCGGGGAAGGGAACGTCGAGGCTGTCGGTGCCGCGCTCGGGGTACGGATAGAAGTAGTCATCGATGTGAATACCGTCCACGTCGTAGCGGCGCACCACGTCGAGCATCACGCGTAACGTTTGCGCGATCACTGCCGGCTCGCCTGGATCCATCCATTCGTACTTGCCGTACCGGCGCACCAGCTCCGGGTGTGTCACGGACAGATGCGTGGCCGCGTGCGTGCCCGTGGCGCTCGCGTGCCGCGCGCGATAGGGGTTGAACCACGCGTGCAGCTCGAGTCCGCGTGCATGCGCTTCGCGCACCGCGAACTGGAGCGGGTCGTAATACGGTTCAGGTGCGCGGCCCTCCTGTCCGGTGAGGTAGGCGGACCAGGGCTCGTAGGGCGACGCGTACAGCGCATCGCCAGATGGGCGCACCTGGAGCACGATGGCGTTCAGGTTCAGTGCGACGGCGCGGTCGAGGATCGCGGTGAGTTCAGTCTGCTGCTGGCCGCTGGGGAGGCCGGGACGCGAGGGCCAGTCGATATTGGCGACGCTGGCGACCCACACGCCGCGGAACTCGCGGCGGATGGCGGGTGGGGATGATGCGTCCTGCGCGCGTACGGAGGGCGCGACGAGGGCGGCGAAGAGGAACGCGACCAGTCGCGACGAAGGGATCTGTTTCATCGGGGCACTCCTCCGTTCCGGGTTGCTGTCAGTTGTTCGTGCGTGTCCATGGCCTCGGCGAGGCTCGCCTCCAGAAGTGTCTGCGCCATCCATCGCGTGACGCCCTCGGCACGGTTTGCGGAAAGTCCGCACAGGTCGCGCAGCACAACCAGGGCATCGATGCCGACGCAGACGCTCAATGCGGCAACGAGCCGTTCGTAACGGCGTGTTCCGAGCCGCGACTTTTCGGATCCGACAGCGAGTTCGATCCATTCGAGCCGGCGGTAGCCGCGTCGCCGCGGAACGTCCGTCTGCTCGCCAGCGGCCGGATCGGAGGGTCCGACCGTGAGGCGGATCATGGTGCGCAGCAGGGCTTCGTTGTCGATGGTGTTGCGCTGCAGCGCGCGAACCGTGCGATCGAGCCGAGTGCCAACGGGTTCGTCCAGGCGCCTGCTGGCGCCGATGATCTCGCCTTCGATCGCCGGCCGCAGTCCTTCCAGCGCCGCCTCAACCAGGAGCTGCTCCTGTGTGGCGAAGTAGCGGTACGCCGTTCGTCGCGACACCGCAGCGGCATCGGCCACCTCGCCCACGGTCGGCGTGGCACCAGCGGCCAGCAGTGTGGCGGCGGCGGACAGGAGCGCCGCCCGGGTGCGTCCCCGTTGGCGAGCGCGTCCGGCGGACACAGCTGTTGGGTTGGTTGTTGACATCGTCATGAAGACAAGTATACTACCTGGGAGTTCGTGGCACACCAGTGACATAATGACACTAATGTGACATGCGTGACTCTGACTTCAGCAGGAGCGCAGCGAAGTGATTCCTGACCTCGACGATCGATTTCAGCAGCTCGTGCAACGTCAGGCAGCAGCCTGGAACGCTGGAGACGGCGCGGCGTGGGCATCGTGCTTCAGCGCTGACGCCACGTTCGTGAACATCATGGGCATGACGTTGTGTGGCCGGGAGGAAATCGCGGAACGTCACGCCATGATGTTCCGCACCGTATTCGCGGACAGCCAGTGTCGTGCCGACGTCGTGCATAGCACCCGCGTGAGCCCGGACGTGGCGATTCTGGGCCTCGAGCTCGCGGTATCCGGGCAGCGACGGCAGCCGCCTGGAATTCAGCCCACCGACACGAACGGCACGCTGCGCACTCGCATGCTCTATGTGCTGGTGCATTCGCCCGGAAGCGACGCGTGGGAAGTCGTGGCCGCCCAGAACACCGCAATCGTACCCGCAGTCACTCCCGATCGGTGAAGCACGCCCCGAACCGATCGTACCCAGTCCACAGCCCGATTCCCGAACAGAGAGAGACCACAATGCGCACCATACTCGCGTCACGTAAACATGCCAGATTTGCTGCGGCCCTCACTGTCCTTGCAGCGGGTGGGCTCGCCAGTACCACGGTCTCATGCTCCGACTCCACGTCGCCAGCCACGATCACGACACTCGGCCCGGAGACCGCCATGGCCGGCGGAACGGGACGCACGTACGTCGTGGCTGACCAGTCAGGCATGCCTCTGAGTGTCGGTGTCAGGTTCAACAACGCCGCGCTGCTCACGCTGCCCCCCGGTCCGATGGTGGACTACACCTTCGCACTTCCAGTGGGGGCTGCGTCCATGCCGTACACGCATGTGGTGATCGGATGGAATCCGTCGGGGCATCCTCCCACGGTCTATCTGACACCTCATCTCGATGTCCACTTCTATCAGATCCCGGTGGCGGCGCGCGATCTGATGACGCCCGCCGATCCGCAGTTCAACGCGAAGCTCGCGAGCCAGCCGGCGCCGGCCTTCATACCAACCGGCTATGTGCTCACGCCGGGCGGAGTGCCACGCATGGGGGCGCACTGGAGCGACCCTGCATCGCCGGAGCAGAATGGCCAGCCATTCACGTCCACCTTCATCTATGGGTCGTACGACGGGGCGTTCATCTTCGCCGAGCCCATGGTCGCGACGTCGTTCCTGATGACGCATCCGGCCTTCACGTCGCCGCTCAAGCTGCCGGCGCGCTATGCCACGTCCGGCAACTATCCCACGGCGTATTCGGTGACGTACAACGCGACCAGCGGTGAATATCAGATAGCGCTGGAGAGTTTCGTGGCACGGTGAGTTGCGAGGATGGGGCCGCGGCTCCTGGTGGCCCCGTCTCGCGACCAGCGCCTACTCTTCGCCGAGCGCTTCGAGGTCTGCCATGTCCTTGTGCCGACCAGTCGCGCGCTTGTTTCGACGAAGGGCATCCAGCCCGATGAATGCCAAGCTGAATGACCACACTCGGTCGGGTGAAATCCTCGACAGTCGGCCCGATATCTCCGAATCCAAGGACCGTCAGCGCGCTGATGATTCGCGCGGCGTTGTCCGGAGCGGGATTCAGGGAGGAGGTCGAGATCGCCGGTCCCACCCCTTGACACAGATTCGCATGCTCGCGTGCGAATTCGCAGGGCGTTCGCGCGAATACGACGGAACAATGCGAATGTAAGGTCGGCCTAAATCCCGTAACTTATTGCGAGATATACGGTTGCGAAATTCGCGCGTTCGGCACCCAGGATGCCAGAGGGAGCCGCAGACGACGCCGTCTGTTCTCAAGTGCTCCGACTCCCGCCTCCCGCCCCGCCCATGCGCCCCTGCCTGCGCTCCGCTGTCCTCGTCCGTTGCGGCCTGTTCGCGCTCGCCACCCTCCTGCCCCTGGGCCCAGCCCGCCGGCTCGAGGCCCAGGCGGTCAACGCCCCGCTCATCCAGATCCTGCCCGTCAGCCGGACGGTGGTCGGGGGGGATACCCTCCCGGTCAGCTTCGTGGTCTGCGGCGACGCCTACGGCTATGACCTGAATCAGTTGATTGTCACGCTCAACGGCGTGGACATCACCAGCAGCTTCGTGCAGACGAGTGACGCCGGAACCTATGCCTGGACTTCGCGATGCACGGTGCGGCAAGCGTACAGCGGCACCCTCACGCTCTCGCAGCAGCAGAATGTTTTTCGCGTGCGAGTGCCGAGCCAGCAGAACAACGGGCTCATCGGCGACTACGAGACGCAGTACGACCTGCCGACGCCGGCGCACGGGGTGACGGTCGCGACCACGGCGATGTACGCCAGGGCGCTCCAGTATACGACCGCCGCGCGCAGCTTCACGGTGGTCAACACGGCGGGGGTGTCGGACACGATCACCCTGGCGCTCGCGTGCGCGGGCCAGAACGGGAGCTGCTCGATGAGCAGCGGCACTGCAGTGGTGCTGACCGCGGGCCAGAGCCTTGGGGTCACCGTCCAGATGCCGATCCCCGGCGCGGGGAGCGCCGCCACGGCGACCCTGGTGGCGAGCAAGGGGGGCGTGCCGCTCGACTCGGCCTGGACAGAACTGACAGCCACGGCGGTGGCGCCCCAGGGCGTGGTGCTGGCCTCGCAGCCGGACTACGTGGAGCAGGGGCTCTGCACCTCGCTCGGTGTGGTGGGGGGCGGGGTGCAGTGCGGCGGGCTGATGCTGGGCCACAGCCTGCACCCGGTGTCCACGATGCACCGCACGTGGGCGCCGCAGCTGGTCTACAACAGCCGGACGGCGGCCCCGCGGCCGATCCTCGCGGCGGATGTGTCGGTGGCGGGCGCGCAGGTGCCGGACAGCATCACGGCGCAACTGGTGGTGCATGGGGTGCAGATGGCCACGGGGCGATGGGCGGGCGCGGAGTGGGGGGCCACGGGGACGCGGCGGATCGCCCTCCAGTTCGACGCGCTGACGGAGCCGACGGGGACGCCGGCCTACACGCTGGAAGTGTCGCGCTGGGATCCCTGGGGCCGCACGGTGCTCGGCGCGCCCGGTGGGCGGATGATCATCGTCAACCGGAGCGCCAGCCCGTACGGCACCGGCTGGTGGCTGGCCGGGATCGAGCAGCTGTATGCGACCGGGGACGGCACCAACGACCTGCTCTGGGTGGACGGGGACGGCAGTGCCCGGATCTACACCTTCAGGGGCGGGTCGGTCTGGGTGGCCCCCACGGTGGGCGCCCCGGATACGGTGCGGCATATGAACGGCGTGTACGCCCGCCTGGTGCCGGGCGGGGGCCACATCGACTTCATCGCCACGGGGCAGGAGATCGCGGCGATCAACCGCAGCGGCTGGGGCACGCAGTACACCTATAACGCGGCCACGGGGGGCGTGGAGGTGATCTCCCTCCCCACCCCGGGCGGCAACACGGGGACCATCCGCTACACGATCACCTATGCGGCAGGGAGTATCCAGTACGGGCTCCTCTCCAACTACGGGGCCTCGCGCCT
>JBBSVF010000173.1:0-6504 GCA_038233745.1 Gemmatimonadales bacterium | reverse complement strand
CGCAATGGTAAAACCAGGCGGCCGCATGGGTCTTGTAGGGTGACTTGTCGTTGGAGAATCGGATGTCGCGATGGATTCGGAATGGCGAGCGGCGCGGACTGCCAACGATCTCGGGCGCGAATGCCGCGAGCCGCACGTCCATCTCTTCCACCAGCGACACGAGTGGCGCCCGGATGCGCGCCTCGTAGTCTGCGCGATGCGCCTCGAACCACGGACGCTCGTTGTGACGTCGCAGCCCGCGCAGGAAGGTGAGCGATGATCGCGTGAAGGGAACGGCGTCGTCGCTCATGCCAGCCGCGCCAGGGCCGTCAGCGCGTCGCCACGCACGCGCTGCACGGTCCAGTCGCTCATCGGCTCTGCGCCAAGGGAGCGGTAAAAGCGAATGGCATCCGCATTCCAGTCCAGCACCGACCACTCCACGCGGCCATATCCGCGCTCCACGGCGAGCGCGCCGAGTCGGGCGAGCATCACACGTCCCAATCCATTGCCGCGGAACTGCGGAAACACGAACAGGTCCTCGAGATACACACCGGGCCGCGCGAGAAAGGTGGAATAGCTGCGGAACCAGAGACAGAACCCCGCGAGTTCCTCACCCGCGAACGCAAGCAAGACCTCGGCAGCCGGCTCTTCACCGAACAGGCTGTCGCGCAAAAGCGCCTCCGTCGCCATGCATTCATCCGCCAGCCGCTCATACTCAGCCAGCGCCCGGATGCAGCGCAGGATGTGCGGCACGTCGGCGACGGTCGCGGCGCGGATGCTGAATGCGTGATCGTGCGTGGTCACGGACATGATGCGCGACGCAGGAGGCGCGGTCAGCTGGCCAGGTAGCGCTCGCGCAGCACACGAACGTGATGCAGCGCATGTCCCGTGAGAATCCAGGCCAGCGCACGCGCGGTCACCGGATTGTCGCTCGCAGTGCCACGCCGGGTCCATGCGTCGGCCGGAAGCGAGCGCAGGAGATGCAGGGTGGATTCGCGAACGCAGTGCATCTCGGCGCGCAACTCGGCGATCGTGCGCTGTTCGGAGGCTGCGCCCGCCACGAAGGCATCCTGCTCGAATCCCGGCAGCGGCGTGGCATCGCCGCGGGCGACGCGCAGCAGCCGATAGGCGAACACACGCTCCGTATCGATGATGTGCCCGATCATCTCGGCGATGCTCCACTTGCCCTCGGCGTACCGATGACGCGCGCGCGATTCGGGAATGGACGAGAGCAGCTCGTGCATCGCGACGCCGCTCGCGTGCGCCGCATCCACGATGCTTCCATCGGGCACGCTCGCCACGTAACCGGTATAGAAGGGCGCGTACTCGTCTGCCGCGGGACGCTGGTTCATGAGGGTGCCTGTTGTGAGAAGGCCAGGTCGCCGCCCGGACGACGTCGCATGGTGATCAGGCCGATGCCGGCGATCAACACGCCAAGTGCGACGACCTGTGCGGTGGTCACGGCGCCAACCATGTCGCTCTTCGCGCGGAAGAACTCCACGATGAACCGCTCGATTCCCGCCAGTACGCAGTACATGCCGAACAGCCACCCCGCGTGGTGCCGGTGATGGCGCAGACGCCAGAGCACGGCAAACATCACGAGTCCCAGCGCGACTTCCAGCAGTTGCGACGGGAACACCCCCACCACCGTGTCGGGTGTGATGTTCGCCGGCAGCGTCGTGTGATAGATGGTGCGCATCACCTCGGCGGTCGTCGGCGGCAAGCCATGGGGAAACGACACGGCGAGCGGTCCGTTCCACATGCGGCCATAGTCGTCGCCTACTGCCCAGCATCCCGTGCGCCCCACCGCGTAGCCCGCGGCGATGCCCACCGCGGAACCATCAGCGATGCGCAGGAATGGCTGTCGTCGCCAGCGGATCACGAGTGCGCACGCGGCCACGGCGCCCAGGAAGCCGCCCCAGTACACGAATCCCGCGCGTGAAAACAGTGCGGAAAACCGTCCTTCCAGCACGGCGAAGTAGATCTTCGCCCCGATGATGGTGCCCACGAGCGCCGCGAAGGTCACGTCGTTCATCACTTCCGGATCGTCACCGCGATCCGCCAGCACTGCCTGCGCCACAAGATGCGCGATCCCGAACGCCGCCATCATCGCGATGCCGAAGCCGGTGATGTTGAGCGGTCCGATCGCGAACTCGAAGGGCAGGACGGTAATCGCGTCGGTGATCATCGGTTGCGGCTCTCCACCCGGGTCTTCGTCCACACCACCACGGAACTGCAATTCTGCCCCTGCGTAACGAATTGTGCGGGCGTGCCGGCGCCGTTGTACACCTCCACGGCGGCCACGTCCTCGGGCCTCACGAATGAATCCAGGTCACCCGGCTGAAGGGCCTGCCACTGCGCACCGTCCACGTAGAAGCTCACGCAGCCGTTGCCCGCTCCGCGCGTGCCAGATACGGTGGCCATTCCCATGCTGTTCTGCGTCACGCGCAGCCCGGGAACGGTGCGGAGCAGATCGCTGAACTGCGTGGCTTTGCGCTGATCGATCTGCTCCGTACCCAGGAAGTAGCCACCGGCCGACGTACGCTTCCGCGTGCTGAACCCCACCTTCTGCAGGCCTTCATCGCGCCGCGAGACAACCTCCACTGGCGAGAGTTCGGGGACGAACACGCCGAGCTTCACTGTCACGCGCTGCGGCGCCCGCGAGGAGAGCTCCACCGGCACTTCCGTGGGGCGATATCCGAGCTGTCGCACCACCAGCGCCTGCGTCCCCGAGGGCAGTGAATCCAGGACGAAGTCGCCGTTGGCCCGCGTGAGCGTTGCCGCGCTCGCCCCCAGGAGCCCCACCCGCGCATTCGCCACCGGCGCGCCGTTGGCATTCAGCACGCGGCCGAACACCCGCGCCGATCCTCGCGGAACTACCGCCCCGGTGTCACCGGCGATTGTCCGCGGGAGTGCCGCCACACTCAGGCTGCGCAGCGTGAGCATGTCGCCGCTCTGTGACACCGTGACTTCCGCGGTCTCCCCCCCATCCTTCCGCTGCGCCTGGAGCTTGCCCTCGAAGATGTCCGGCAGACCGCAGAGGCGATACGTCCCATCCTCGCCAACGATGGCTTCGCGCACCCTGGGCGCCTTCTTCATGCGCAGATTGGCAGGCAGACCCGGGATGTCAGGGTCGTACCACACGAACGAGACGCGTGCGCCCACGGCGG
The DNA here is from genome assembly GCA_038233745.1 of Gemmatimonadales bacterium. Classification (GTDB taxonomy): domain Bacteria; phylum Gemmatimonadota; class Gemmatimonadetes; order Gemmatimonadales; family Gemmatimonadaceae; genus AG11. Next base: position 3,355 of record JBBSVF010000173.1, on the reverse strand, counting down.
GCTCCTGGGTATCGGGTTCCCGCACGCGCCCTACCAGGGCACCGGGCCCCAGCGCCCGACGCGCGGGCGTGCAGAATCGCCCCGCCAGGAAGTCAGCGCCCGGGATCGCGATCACCGTCCGCGTGATCATGTTGGCCGAGAAGTCCATCGGTGGCGTGGTGAGCAGGATGCCGATGGTGTCGAGCACCGGATGGTCCACCAGCAGCCGATGGCTGCCCGGAGGAATGCTGTCGATCAGGAATCGTCCGAGACTGTCCGTGGCGGTAATCCGGGCGGTGCCCTCTACCTGGATCAGCGCGCCCATGAGCGGCTCATTGTGCAGACTGTCGAGCGCAACGCCCTGCAGATACGCGAATGCCCGAGGCGGCGCACTGGCCGTGTCGCGAGGGGCTGAGCGGGCGGGGGCGGCCTGCTGCGCGGCGGACGGCATGCCAGCACAGGACAGCGCCACGCCAGCGATGAGAGTGGAAAGCAGACGCATGTTGTGAATATAGAGAGGGAACCTCTCTCTACCCTGGCGACCTCCGCAGGGGTCCGGCGCGCGTGCCGGCGCGCTTCCTGCCCCACACGGTGCACGAGACCTCACACAGGAGAACATCATGGGCGGAAAGCCAGGCAGTCATTTCCAGAGCAATCGCCCCGAGTCGGGCGGTGCGGACAAGAACGACCAGTTCGAGAAGTCGGGTGTGCTGGAACGCGAGAAGGAGAAGTTCGCGGAGGATCAGGCCGAGAAGGATGCGAGCCGCCCGGGTGGCGCGCCCTCGCAGGAAGATCTCGTCGGGGAGTGAGCGACGCGGGGGCCACACGTCACGGCGCCGATCAGCGCCGGGGCTTCCGCGGCGCCGTGACCCCCGTGAAGTAGCCGGTATGCCGGAAGGTCTGCGTATGACCATGCACCGCCGCCTCGAGTGGCGCATCCTCCACCTCGCTCAGCAGACCGACGTCCATGGTGATCGTGCCATCGTCCGCCACGGGGTTGTACACGCTCGCAAATTTCTTTCCGAAGAGGATCTCGGAGGGCTTGTAGCTGGAGCGCGCATGCACGGTCTGCGCAAAGGTCTCGTCGATGCCGCTCATGAGAATCAGGAACTCGGCGTCCCGGTCCTCCAGGTCCTGCAATGTCATCTCCCAGAGCGGACTGTCCTCACCGATCGGATGCACGATCGTCCAGCTCAGCGGAAAGAACACCACCTTCGTACGCTCCAGCTTGAGCTGCGAGTAGCTGCGACCGCCCTTCTCATCCAGGCAGGTGAACAGCACCTTCGCCTCCAGCTCCATCAGCTGGTTGCTGCGCGCGTTGGTGATGCGGAACATGAAGCCCGTGCGGCCCTGGTAGGGCGCCACCACCGCCACATCGCTGAACAGCAGCGCCGCCGTGGGACGGGCGAATCGCGCGAACACCAGGCCGGTGAGCAGCGCCACCCCCAGAAAGCCGACGAGCGATTCGATCGTCACCAGCCAGTTCGCCAGCACGCCCACCGGATAGATGTTTCCGTACCCGATGGTGGCGAAGCTCTCGACGCTGAAAAAGAAAGCGCGCATGAAGCGCCCGCCCATCGCGACGTCACTCATCCCCACGAGGGCGTCGGGCCCGGCGAGCATCAGGAGCCACGCGAACACGGCGTTCACGAACACATACGTGAGTGCCACGATCCCGAGAAAGCGCGGCCAGCTCATGGTGAGCAGCGCGTGATACCCGTTCAGGTACGAGAGGGGGCTGAATCCCTCGCGCCGCGCGGTGAACTGACCGTCGCGCTCGATGAGACGACGCTCGTTCGCGCCGCCCACCACCGATCCGAACCCGAGATCGCGCGGCTCCTCCCACCCCGGCGGCGGTCCCGTATGGCCGTCCGGCATCAGCTCCTGCGCGGCTCCCTCTGCCTCAGTCTCGCTCATTCGCATAAGCTACGGGTGCACGCCTCCGCTGTCATCATCGCACGCGCCTGCCCGAATGCCCACTCGCTACCAGCCGCTCACAGCACCAGACCTCTCGCCGCGGCATGACCCCGGCATGACGGCGAGCGCCGAGCGTGCCGCCGCGGCGGTGGCCGGCGCCGACTGGGAGTTGCTCGGGCAACCACTGCACACTGCGGGTGGCGAGATCGCGATCGGGACCGCCTCGTGGACCGACCCCACCATGACGCGCGCCGGCGTCTTCTACCCGCGGGGATCGGGGAGCGCCGAGGCACGGCTGCGCTATTATGCCACCCAGTTCCCTGTCGTGGAGGTCGACGCGAGCTACTACTCGCTCCCCGATCCCGCCAACTCGGCGCGATGGATGGAGCGCACACCGCCGGAGTTCCGCTTCCATCTCAAGGCGCACGCACTCATGACCGGGCAGCCCACCGAGACGGCGCGGCTGCCGGCCACCATTCGCGACGCTATCGGCACCGCGGCCGACCGCGTGTATCCGCGCGACGTGGGCATGGAGGTAATCGACGAGATCTGGCGCGCTTTCCGCGAGGCAGTCGAGCCGCTCGCAGAAGCGGGGCGGCTGGGTGGCATCCTGCTGCAATATCCCCGCTGGTTCGTGGCCGGCGCGCCCGCCGAACGCGCACTCGAGCGCGCCGCCGAACGGTTGCGAGGCGCGGCGGGAACTGTGGAGCTGCGACACGGGAGCTGGTTCGCGAACTCACAGGCCACACGTCGCACGCTGGACCTACTGCGACAGCTCGAGCTCACCCATGTGATGGTGGATGGCCCGCAAGGGTTGGAGGGCAGTGTGCCGCTGGTGCCGGCCGTCACCACACCAGCGCTCGCGATGCTGCGGCTGCACGGCCGCCGCACCGCCACATGGGAGGGCGGCGATCATCCCACCGTCGAGCGGTACCGCTACCTCTACTCGGCCGACGAGCTGCTTCCGTTGCTCCCGGTAATCGAGCGCGCAGCGGCGGAGGCCGTGCGCACCGTGGTGTTCTTCAACAACTGTTATGGCAGCTACGGCGCCACCAATGCGCGTGAGCTTCGCAGGTTGCTTGCAGGTGGGGCAGGTAACACATTGCAAGCGCACAATTCAGAGGGAGCGTGAGCTGACATGAAGGCCGACGATGGGCTCGCGATCACGCCCTTCGCGACAGCCGCTGCATGGGACCTCTGGCTCGCGCAGCATGGCGAGAGTGAGCGTGGCGTCTGGATCCGCATCGCGAAGAAGGCCAGCGGTATCCAGAGCGTGACATACGCGGAGGCGCTCGACGTCGCCCTCTGCCGTGGCTGGATCGATGGTACGCGAAAGGGTTACGACGACGAGTGGTTCATCCAGCGCTTCACGCCGCGCGGTCCGCGCAGCAACTGGTCGCGCGTGAATGTGGACAAGGTTGCAGCGCTCACCGCTGCGGGGCGCATGCACCCCGAAGGT
>JBBSVF010000172.1:0-6517 GCA_038233745.1 Gemmatimonadales bacterium | reverse complement strand
TCAATCGGCCAGTCGCGCTTGTCGAAGGTGGGTGGCGCGTCGGCGCCGCTGAGGGGATCGCGGGGCTGAAGCCCCAGGTAGATCAGGCGTCCTCCCACCGGATGCACGCTGTCACCCTCCGCCTGCGTGAGCACGAAGAGCCCCTTGGTCGCCCGGAAGTAGTCGATGGCCGGCCGTTGCCACACCGGCACCTGCGTGATAATCCGCTCACCGGGACGCAGCACGCTCAGGCGAAGCTCACGCTCCGCGAAGGTCTGTGCATCCCGCGGGTCGGAGCGCGCCGAGTGATAGGCGATCTGGGCAACGGTCACCAGCACGGCGACGCCCACGATCGAGGCGAGATACTTGAGCCACACCGGGTAGCTACCGCGCCGCCGGCGCCGCCGGTTGCGCCTGGGCATCGCATCCCAATTCGGGATGTCGCTCGCCCCTTCGACCCACACACCCTCGGCCGGCAAGGGCTCGGGAATCGGGGACGTTGTCGTTTCGTCTTGGGAGTTCACGCGAAGGCAGATGGGAAGAACGGTGCCGCGACGACAGCAATCGTGCGGCAGCGGTGTAATGTAACGAATGTTGCTTTCGTGGTTGTGCTTCGGCGCGAAACGAGGTTAGACTCCATTCTCCACTCACGGCGTCGCGCAGTCTGGCGCCTGCCTCGGCCAGTCAGTCCGTGCCGACCGGAGGCCTGTATCCGAACAGCAGCCATCGTCCGTCAGCTGGCGCTCGCAATGGCCGCAGCGGCCACGATCGTCTTTACGGCCTCGCAGGTGCACCCTGTCTTCCTCGGGAAAGCGCCCGTGGCCGGTCGGGTGCTCGCAGGCGAATATCTTGGTGGTACGGCGCGGGCGCCATGGCTGGAGCTGCCCGAGGCGCTCGCACTGCAGCACCCCCAGTTCCAGCGCGATGTGGACGCCTTTGCGAGCGATCTTCTCGGCACGGGTCAGCTCAGTGCTGAGCGGGCGGATTCCATCGCCCGCGTGGCCGTGAGGGAAGCGTACCACCGGCGTATTCCCCCGGCGTTGATTCTCGGCGTGATGCTCACGGAAAACGATGCGTTCAAGCCGAATGCCCGGAGCAACGTGGGGGCGCTCGGACTCATGCAGATCATGCCACGCGTGTGGACACCCAATCTGGGACCTCTGCTGGGACGGAACCTGCGCGATGACGAGACGAACGTCCGATATGGCGCGTATATCCTGAAGCATTTTGCCAAGCGAACGTCGGACACGCTCGATGCCAGCGACGTCACCAGGATCGCGCTCCTGGGATACAATGGGTGCGTGAGAGGCTCCAATACGCCGGACTGCCGAGCGTATCCGCGGGTGGTGCAGCGCCATGTGGAACGGAGTGCTCGAGCCACGTGCGATGGACTGGCGTTTCAGGAGTGCGTCGAGCTGCCGCTCTGGGCCGCGCTCCGCGACACCACGCCTCCGCCCATGCCCGGCACGAGCGTATCAGGCAGCGTGCCCGTGCCAGCCACCGATCGCACGCATGGCACGCCGCGGGTGGCGCCCACGGCGCGCAAGGTGAGTCACTGGCTTTCGACGATCTCCAACCCTCGCAGCGAATAGGCGGCCAGTCAACAGGCTGCCTGACCGCTGCGGGATGAAAGGGGGGCGCTCCGGTTGGAGCGCCCCCTTCTGTGTGACGTGCATGCCGGAATGGGGCCTAGTGGACCGCTTCCACCAGCGATGTTCCGGCCTGCTTGATCGTGATTTCCATGTTCTGTGCGAGTACGGTGATCTTGGCGTCGACGTTGTCCTGGAAACTGCCGCCGAGGTAGACACCGGCGGGTGTGAGCAGGAACGCGCCGGTGCTGGTGCCGACGCTCTCGAGCGACACCGGCGTGCCCTGGGCAGAGCCGTTGCCGGAGGCCTTCACCTCGGTGCTGCGCCGGATCTTGCGCGCTGCGGTGCCGTTCACCGTGCTGTCGCCGAGCACCGTGAATCGCGAGATGATGGTCCGATCCATCTCGATGCCCTGCTGCGTCACCTTGCCGGTGGTGGTGTCCGCCCATGTGGCGCCGACCGACAGATCGCGGCGAAAGGCCGGCAGAAAACGGGAGACTCCCTCCGTGATCTGGAGCATCTCTGGCGAGAGGCCGTCCGGCAACTTCGTGCTGAACCACTTGCCCGTGGGCGACATCAGCGTGGTGTAGGACGTGCCCGCCAACTTGGTGACGTCAGGCGTGGGTGCACTACTGGTAATGGTCACCGAATCCAGCGTCAGCATCGCCATCGTGGTATCGGGGGAGTGGCGCATGACATTAACCGAAATCAGCTGACGCATACCGAGGTCGACTTCCTGGCTGCCCATGGGTGTGACCTGCGTCACCTTCGTGCTGGACGTCACGCGATAGTGCATGACGCCGGGTGCATATTCCACTCCCTGTGCGGCGGCCGACGCGGCGAGGGGGGCGGACAGGGCGAGCGCCGCAGCGAAGCGCGCAAGACGAGCGATCATGGATCTGGCTCCTGGAGTGAGATGTTCGCGGCCTGTGCCGCCGACACTGATACGCCTGGTGTCAGGGAAAGTTACGCGGGAGCGCAATGCAGAGCGGAGCAACTGCCGTGGGTACGCGCGTCAGCCGATATTGTGGGGATCACCCACCATCCCGCTGCCCATGACGAACGAGATCCTGTTCGAGCGTCTGCATCCCGACGTTCGGCCCCCCGAAGCGGCAACGGCGCACTCCGCGGGACGCGACCTCCGCGCCTACCTCCTTGCGAAGGTGGTGCGTGTGTCGGACGGGAGCGCGATGAGTGACGTGAAGGCGGAGCTGACGGATGGGGAGTGGAGCATCACCCTCGCTCCGGGGCAGATGGCGCTCGTGCCCCTTGGGTTTCGCACACGACTGCCGGTGGGGATGGAAGCGCAGGTGCGTCCGCGGAGCGGACAGGTATTCAAGACGGCGCTCACTGTGCCGAATGCGCCAGGGACGGTTGACGCGGATTTCGCCGACGAGTGGCACGTGATCGTCCGCAATGATGCGCCCGTGCCGCGGCGGCTGATGCACGGGGAGCGGATTGCGCAGGTCGTTTTTGCGCAGCATGCGATGCCGGTGCTGCGCGAGGGTGAGGTCGTGCGGACGTCCGACCGCGCTGGTGGCTTTGGCAGCACGGGCACGCGGTAGTCACGATGGCAAAAGGGCCAGACGCGGCGATGCGCGTCTGGCCCTTCATGTCCAACGCCGGCCCGAGACGATGCTCGAACCGGATCCCGCGTGGTCAGCGAGCCGAGCTCTGGCGACCGCTTGCCCCATTCGGGCCGGCATTGGGACTGGAACTGGACAATTGATCACCTCCTCTTCTACGGGTGAAACATCGGGCGGACGATTTCTCGTACATAGTCTGCATCGACCGGTTCCCTCTCGCAAGGAGTGAGGATGACGATTTCCGAGCGAGCTCGGCGGTACCTAGTGCTCAGCAGGTATCACCGACACAGTCTGCTCTTCGCGCTGCCGCTGCTGGCGCTCTACGAAGGGCTGGAGATCGTGGCGCCGGTGCGACTGGGACAGGGGGTCGTCCGGAATGGTGCGGAAGTGATGCTGACTTCGCTGTTCACCGCGCTGGTGGGATGGCGAGGACCCGCACTGTTCATGGCGATCATCATCGGTGTCGCGCTCACGCTGGTGATGCGCGACCGTGCGTCGGGGCGCCCACGGCTTGCGGTGTTCGCCATGATGGCCGCCGAAGCGGTGGCGTACGCGCTCGTCTTCGGCGTGGTGATCGGGACACTCACCCGGCAGGTCCTCGGGCCCGTGCGACCGCTGGTGATCGGTGGAGTGGGGGAGGGTGGGCTGGCCGCCTTCACACTTTCGCTGGGCGCAGGACTCTACGAGGAGCTGCTGTTCCGCGTGATTCTCGTGGCGCTGCTCGCGCGGCTCATGCGGGCGCTCGGTGTCGGGCGACTGCCCGGAGGCGCGGTGGCCACGCTGGTGGGGGCCGTCGTGTTCAGCCTGTTTCACTATGTCGGCCCCCTCGGAGAACCGTTCGCGCTCGATTCATTCGTGTTCCGCGCGCTCGCGGGGCTCGGCTTCAGCGCGTTGTATCTGCTGCGAGGATTCGGCATCACCGCCTGGACGCACGCCATCTATGATGTGCTGGTGCTGATGTAGCCTCGGGCGCGGCGCGGCGCGGCGCCGCACGCTCCGCACTGCGACATGCTGTGTTGGCGCGGTGCATGAGGCACGGGAGCGGACTACCTTGCACAGGTTGATTCCTTACTGCCTCTGCGAGCTCTCATGCCGTTCACGTCCCTGAAGCTTCACCCCGATCTGCTGCGCGGCACGCGCGAGCTCGGATTCACGCGCGCCACCCCCATTCAGGAGCAGGCGATTCCGCCAGCCATGGAAGGGCGGGACGTGCTTGCCTGCGCGATGACGGGCAGTGGAAAGACCGCCGCCTTCCTGCTGCCCATCCTCCATCGGCTTCTGGGCAAGCCGAGGGGAACCACCCGTGCACTGGTGCTGACGCCCACGCGCGAGCTGGCTGCACAGATCGACGAGCATCTGCGACAGCTGGCGGTGCACACCCCACTCTCGGGAGCCGCCGTGTTCGGCGGAGTGGGTATGGGGCCACAGGAGCACGCCTTCAGGGCGGGCGTCGACGTCATCGTGGCCACTCCGGGACGGCTGCTGGACCACTTCAAGCAGCCGTATGCGGCGCTGAAGGGGCTCGAGGTCCTGGTGCTGGACGAGGCCGACCGCATGCTGGACATGGGCTTCATGCCCGACATCAAGCGGGTGCTGAAGCACATTCCACAGAAGCGGCAGACGCTCTTTTTCTCCGCAACGATGCCGGCTCCGATCCTGGCCCTCACCCGCGAACTGCTTCACGATCCCGCCACGATCAATCTGGAGCGAAAGAGCGCTCCGGCCATCGGGATCCGGCAGGCACTGTACCCGGTGCGGGAAGAACTGAAGCCTGCGCTGTTCGTGGAGCTCATGCGCCGAGGCGATATCGGGAGCGTGATCGTGTTCACCAGAACCAAGCACCGGGCAAACCGCCTCGCCGATTATCTCACGGCCCAGGGCGTCCCGAATGCCAAGATCCACGGCAATCGGTCGCAGGCGCAGCGCACCGAGGCGCTGGACGGATTCAGGAGTGGCCGCATCCGCTGCCTGGTGGCGACCGACATCGTGGCCCGGGGGATCGACGTGGAGCAGCTGGAGCACGTGGTGAACTTCGACGTGCCCCATCTGCCAGAAGACTACATCCACCGGGTGGGTCGCACGGCGAGGGCGGAAGCCACCGGCGATGCCTTCACCTTCGTCTCGCCGGATGAGGAGCGCGACCTGTCGGCCATCGAGCGTGCGATCGGGAAGCGGCTGCCGCGCATCATGGTGCCGGAGTTCGACTACGCGAGCAAGCCAGCGCAGCGGTTCGAGGTGCCCATCGCGGAACGGATCGCCGAGATCAGGGCAAGGAAGGCGGAGGAGCGGAAGCGGGCAAAGGAGAAGGCGGAGCGACGAGCATCGCAGGGTTCCGCCGGCGCGAGCACCGCGGGCTCGCGCGGAGGCGGCTCGGGATCCGGGGGATCACGCGGAGGCGGCTCCGGCGCACGGGGCGCATCGCGGCCTGCCGCAACGACAGGGGGTGGTTCACGTGGCGGGCCGGCGCAGGGTTCGGCGGGGTCAGGGTCAGGGAAGCCATCGGACTCGACTCGTCCGTCCTCCGCGCCGCGCCGCAGGAGCGGCGGCGGACGCTCGGGAGGCGGTGCTACGGGCGGCTCAAAGCCCGGATCGGGCCCGTATCGGTAGGGTCAACAGTCCACATCCACTGCTGATAAGACGCTTTATACGAGTCGACACAAGTCTCTGTATAATATGATATTGCAGCAATGTCACATATGTTCATAACCGTGTGACATGACCTTCCAAAGTTCCGGGGCTCCTCTTGTCCAGTCCACCGTCGGCAGCAAGGGTCTCCCTGAACGATCGAGAACGTGAAGTGTCGGGCGAGACGATTGTCAGCGTCGGATCGGCCGGGCAGACCGGAGCACTTTCCGGGGAAGGTACTCGAAAGCAGGGCGGGTCGTGACGGCGAATATTCAGCTGCCGCGACGGCAGAGAAGTGAGGACGCTTCTCGTGCGCGCGAAAAAGCGGGGCGGCAACCACTCGGTTGCCGCCCCGCTTTTCGTGAATGCACGGTAGGCCAGACGCGGTCAGCTCACCGGCTGCAGCGTGGTGCCGTACTTGGCATTGATCACCCCGATCAGCTCGTTTGCGATCAGCTTATGGGCGGCGGCAGCGGGATGCACTCCATCGAGCGAGATAAGCTGGCCGAAGGCGGCCGTTGGTGCCGTGAACACGGGGAACCCCGGGATTTCGCCATTGGCCCGCTTGGCTGCGAACAGCACGTTCGGGTCATAATAGGCGAATCCGATCGCGCTGGCCTTGCCGGCGATGTAGCCGTTGTAACCGGCGATTGCTGCGGTCAGCGTCGTCTGCTCGGCCGCATCGAGGACGAACAGATCCCCGACAACGGTGCCCACGAACCCTGGAAAGTCCTTCGC
>JBBSVF010000171.1:0-6528 GCA_038233745.1 Gemmatimonadales bacterium | reverse complement strand
CGAGCTGCGTCCACAGTTCCGCGGCCTTGCCCGGCATGAAGGGCGCGAGGCACACCGCGTGTCTCGCAAGCTGTCGCATCAGCGACGCGAGTGTTTCGTCCAGGTGCGCTGCCTGAGCGGGATCCTTCGCGAGCTTCCAGGGCGCCTGCCGGTCGACGTATTCATTGCCTCGCGCCACGCTCTGCCACACGGTGCGCAGCGCGTCGTGCAGCAGGAATCCACGCCGGCCATCCATTGCTGAGTGGTAGTCCTCCATCTCGGCGGCGTCGTCGGCATCGATGGTGGTGCGGGCACCCGAGGGAACCACGCCGCCCCGATACTTCTCGACCATGGCGATGGCGCGGCTGGCGAGGTTGCCCCAGGCGTTCGCGAGATCGGCCGTGTAGCGCTCATCGAAGCGCTCGAACGAGAAGCTGCCATCGGCGTCGAAGGGAACTTCGCGCAAGAGGAAGTAGCGGAAGGCATCGGCACCATGCCGATCGATGGCCTCGTCCAGATCGAGACGGACGCCCGACGACTTGCTGAAGCGTTCGCCGCCCAGCAACACGAAGCCGTGCCCCCAGACGCGCTCGGGCAGCGCGATGCCTGCCGCCTGCAGCATGGCGGGCCAGATGATCGCGTGGAAGCGGGTGATGTCCTTGCCGACGATATGCAACTGTGCCGGCCAGCGCTCCTCCCATCCCTCTGAAGGAAAGCCCGTACCCGTGAGATAATTGGGGAGGGCATCAAACCACACGTAGGTGGTCTGCTGTTCGCCGGAGGAGAGCGGCCGCGGAAAGGGAACGCCCCACGCCAGGCGCGAGCGGCTCGCGGAGATGTCCTCGAGTCCCCGATCGAGCAGCGCCAGCAGTTCGTTGCGCCGGCTCTCGGGCTGCAGGAACTCAGGCTGCTGCTGCAGACGGTCGCGCAGGAAGTCGGTGTAGTGGCTGAGACGGAAGAACCAGTTGCGCTCTTCCACCCACTCGAGTGTCCGCGTGGGATGCAGGACGCATTTGCCGTCCACTATTTCGCCGTCCTGCTTGAACGACTCGCAACCCACGCAATACCAGCCCTCGTACGCCTTCTCGTAGAAGTCGTCCGGGTTTCGCTCGAAAATGCGCTCGATCAGCGCCTGGACCCCAGCGATGTGCACAGGGGATGTGGTGCGCATGAACTGATCGTACGAGATCGACAGGCGCTCCCAGGTGACTGCGAACCGTTCCGCCAGCTCATCCACCAGTGCCTGCGGTGCGACGCCAGTGCTGGCGGCGGTCTGTTCGACCTTCTGTCCATGCTCATCCATGCCGATGAGGAAATGGACGTCGTCGCCGAGCATGCGGCGATAACGGGCGATGGCGTCGGCGCCGATCTTTTCGTAGGCGTGCCCGAGGTGCGGGTCGCCGTTGGCGTAGTCGATCGCGGTCGTCAGATAATATCGAGGCACTTACGCTCCAGGATTGCCAGCGTCGCTGCCGGTGGATCCGCCGGAGCGATTGCGGCGTCCGCCACGGCGGCCACGACGGCGCGCTGGGCGGTCGGCGTCGGCTGCGGCCGTATCGGGCGGCGTGGCGAGAGCAGAGCGTGGCTCCGCGGTTGGGGGCACCAGTGGCTCCGGTGGCTTCGGAGCTGCTGCTTGTTTCTGTGCTGCCGGTTGCGAGCGGCGCGACGGTTCAGCAGTCGGCGGAGCGGCATCCGCCTGAACGCCCGACATGGATTGTGGGCGGCGTCGTGCGAGTGGCTCCGGGAGTTGCGCCGCTGGCGTGGGGGTCATCACAAGGGCTCCGGCAAATGCCCGCGCAGCGGCATCGAGCTGCGGCACGGCTGGATCGCCCGCCGCACGCATCTCCTCTCTCAGGTCATCCAGCGGCACCACGCGAAACTCACCGTCCATGGCGCGCAGGGTGACGCGCTCGCGAAAGATGTCGTTCGCGATGACCTTCTCCTCGCCCTTCGATGCCAGGATCGTCCGCAGCTCCTTGGGATACTTGCGGCGGCTCTCCACATAGAACTCGTGTTCATACCGCAGGCAGCACATGAGGCGCCCGCACGCCCCCGAGATCTGCGAGGGGTTGAGCGAGAGTCGCTGATCCTTGGCGACGCCGAGGTTGACCGGGCGCAACTCCGGCAGCCACGAGGCGGAGCAGTACTGTCGGCCGCAGCGACCAACGCCGTCGAGCCGACGCGCTTCGTCACGCACGCCGATCTGCTTGAGCTCGATGCGCGTGCGGAACATGGATGCCAGCTCCCGCACCAGCGTGCGAAAGTCCACGCGCTTCTCGGCCGTGAAATAGAACGTCAGCTTCTTGCGGTCCCATTGCCACTCGGCGTCGGTAACCTTCATCACGAGCGCGTTGGCCCGCACGCGCTCTGCCGCGCGACGACGTGCATCCTCGTCGTCGGCCCGCAGTTCAGCACTGCGCGCGATGTCGTCGGCGCTCGCGCAGCGTTTGACGGCACGCGGCGGCTCTGCGCCAAGCAGGCCATGTGGCACGCGAGCGGAGCGCAGTTCGGCCTCCTCGCCAGCGGAGTGGAGATAACCCAGATCCTCTCCACGGTCAGCGTCGACAATGACGGCTACGGCGCGACCGGGCGCCTCGTCGGCATCCCAGCGAAAGAACTCCTTCCGGTTGCCCTTGAAGGCGACTTCGACGAGAAGAGTCACCCTATTCGGCGAACTGGCCCATGCGCATGAACTTCTCGCGACGTCGGCGCACGAGCTTGTCCGGCTTGAACCGGCGCAGTTCGTCGAGCTGACGGAGCAGGGTCTCCTGCACGGCCGCAGCGGTCACGGCATGATCGGCGTGCGCTCCCCCAGAGGGCTCCGGGATGATCTCGTCGATCACGCGGAGCGAGAGCAGGTCCGGAGCGGTGATGCGCAGCGCGGTGGCGGCCCGTTCGCGCATCTCCGGACTCTTGCCGTCCTTCCAGAGGATCGCGGCGCAGCCCTCCACGGTGATGACGGAATAGACCGAGTTCTCCAGCATGTTCACCCGATCGGCGACGCCCAGTGCCAGTGCGCCACCGGACCCGCCTTCTCCGATCACCGTGGCGATAATGGGCGTTTCCAGCCTGCTCATCTCGAAGAGATTCCGCGCGATCGCTTCGCTCTGTCCGCGCTCCTCTGCACCGAGGCCGGCCCACGCACCCGGGGTATCGATGAAGGTGATCACAGGGACATGGAACTTCTCAGCGAGCTTCATGAGACGGAGCGCCTTCCGGTAGCCCTCCGGGTGCGCCATTCCGAAGTTGCGCCGGAGATTCTCCTTGGTATCCCGGCCGCGCTGATGCCCGATCACCATCACCGTCTCGCCGTCCAGCCGCGCCCATCCGCCCATGATGGCGGCATCCTCGCGAAAGGCGCGATCGCCGTGCAGTTCGATGAAGTCGGTGAAGACCAGACGCAGATAGTCGTCGGTGAGCGGGCGCCGATTGCTGCGCGCCACCTGCACGCGCTGCAGCGGCGTGAGGGTGCGGTAGATCTCGTCGCGCAGCAGCACCAGCTTGTTCTCCAGCGGCGCGATCTCGTCTGTCACGTTCAGCGATTGTTCGCCGGCCAGCTTCTTCAGCTCGTCGATCTGTCGCTCGAGTTCCGCGATGGGCCTCTCGAACTCCAGGGTGGCTGTCGCCATGTGTCTCAGCTCCCGCGCACAAGGCGGACACGCTCGTCACCGAGCAGTGCCCGCAAGTCAGACAGCGCAGCCTGTGTGGCCGCTAGCCGCAGGGACCGTGAGCGCAGACGCGCCCGCTGTCCTGTTCCGTCATTCCACTGCAGCTCCAGGGGCGGGGCACCCGCATGCGACGTCGCATGCGCATCGATGACGGCGCGTACATCGGCCATCGCCTCCGGCGCAATCGTCGTCCCCGTCCCTCCCAGATCGATCGAGATGGATACCTGACCGTTCAGTCGCAGCTCGGCGAAGGGCGTGACCGACTCCACGATGAAGGTGGGACTGTCGGCGTCCTGATCGCGTCGCGAGTATCCGCCCTTCATGACCACCGGCACATCCACGCGCACCCGATCCGCCAGCAGTCCCCAGTTCTCCGCGAACACCAGCACCTCGGAAGATCCCGAAAAATCCTCCACTGTCAACCGGGCGAACTCCGCACCCGACCGCTTGCTGGTCTGCCGCTTCACCGCCGTGATCACCACCCCCAGTGCGATGGGATCGGCCGACCACTTCCCGAGCTGGCTCACCGTGGCATTCGCGAAGATCTCGCATTCCATCCGGTACGGCTCAAGGGGGTGACCACTGATGTAGAAGCCGAGGATCTCCTTCTCGCGGGTGAGCCGCTCACTCTCGGCCATCGGCGCCACATTCGGCAGCGCTCGCGAGGCGGCGCTCACCTCATTGGAGTCGCTCGCCGGTGACCCGAAGAGCGAGACCTGGCCCATCTCCTTCTCCTGCTGCTTGAGCGACGACTCCTGCATCGCACTGTCGAGGGCAGACCAGAGCTGGGCCCGGTGTCCACCGAGCCCGTCCAGCGCTCCCGATGCGATCAGCGCCTCGAACACGCGCCGATTGCAGGCGCGCAGGTCCACTCGGTCAGTGAAGTCGAAGAAGTCGGTAAAGGGCCCATCGCGCCGGGCGCCGAGGATGGAGTCCATGGCGTTGCGCCCCGCGTTGCGGATGGCGCCGAGGCCGAAGCGGATGCGCCGTTCGTCGAGCACGGTGAACTTGTAGCCCGACTCGTTCACATCGGGGGGCAGCACCTCGATGCCCATTTCACGCGCTTCGTTGATGTACTTCACCACCGAGTCGGTATCGCCGATGGCCGACGAGAGGATGGCCGCCATGAACTCGGCCGGATAATGAGCTTTCAGCCACGCTGTGTGAAACGCGACGACCGAGTACGCCACGGAATGCGACTTGTTGAAGCCGTAGCGCCCGAATGTCTCGAGCTGACCGGACAGCTCCTCGATGATCCGCCGATCGTAGCCGCGTGCGACGGACTTCTCGATGAACTTGTCGAGCTCCTTGCGAATGAGCACGGGGTCCTTCTTGCCCACGGCCTTGCGCAGCACATCCGCCTCGGCGAGCGAAATGCCCGCGAGCGTCTGCGCGATACGCATCACCTGCTCCTGATAGGTGATGACGCCGAGTGTCGCGGCGAGAATCGGCTCGAGTTCGGGGAGGGCGTAGGTGACCGGCTCCTCTCCGCGCTTGCGTCGCTGATAGACCTTGTGCATCCCGGCGTCCAACGGGCCCGGGCGGAGCAGTGCATTGGACGCCACCAGATCGTCGAACCGATCGCAGCGCATGGAACGCAGCATGTCAGTGGCGAGCGGAGACTCGAACTGGAACACGCCCGTGGTGCGTCCGGCGCGCAGCATCTGGTAGGTCTTCGGATCAGCCATGTCGACCGCGTCGAGATCCGGCCGGGTGCCGGTGCGCGCCTGGATGTTGTCGAGGGCATCGCGGATCACCGTGAGCGTCGTGAGTCCGAGAAAGTCCATCTTGAGCATGCCTGCCTTCTCCAGGCAGTTCATGTCGTATTGCGTCACCATCACCTGATCGTCGCTGCCCGCACCAGCACCCTTGCTGTTGACGGTGAGGATCGGGATGTAATTGTCCAGCGGACCGGGAGCGATCACGACACCGGCCGCATGCACACCCGTGTGGCGCGACAGGCCTTCGAGCGCGATCGCGTAATCGAGGAGCGAGCGATGCCTCACGTCGCCCTTGTAGAGCCGGGCGATCTCCGGCACCTGAGTGATCGCTTCCTTTACGGTGAGCGAGAAGTTCGGGGCGTTGGGGATCAGCTTCGCCAGCGCATCCGTCTCGGAAGGGAGGAAGCCGAGGGTGCGGCCCACGTCCTTGATGGCCGCCCGTGACTTCAAGGTGCCGAAGGTCACGATCTGCCCAACGCTCTCCTTGCCGTACTTCTGTCGCACATACTCGATCACCTCGCCGCGCCGCTCGAAACAGAAGTCGACGTCGATATCGGGCATGGAGACGCGTTCCGGATTCAGGAAGCGCTCGAACAGCAGGTCGTACTTGAGCGGACAGACGTCGGTGATGCGCAGCGCGTACGCCACGATCGATCCCGCGGCCGAGCCACGCCCCGGGCCCACCGGAATGTCGAGCTCCCGTGCCGCCTTGATGAAATCGTAGACGATCAGGAAGTAGCCGGCGTAGCCAGTCTTGGTGATGACGTCCAGCTCGTAGGTCAGGCGCTCCTGCACCTCGGGGGGAAGGTCGACCCCGTAGCGCTCTCGCGCACCCGCCTCCGATAGCTTCACGAGCAGTTCGTTCTCGCTCTCGACGCCGGCGGGAAGGGGAAACGAGGGGACGTAGTACTTCTTCTCGAAGACGAAGCCCGCCTCGTCGGCGATGCGCAGGGTGTTCTCCAGCACATCGGACCGGTCGGGAAAGCGCGACGCCATTTCCTGCGCGCTCTTGAAATAGAGCCCCCGGTCGTAGTGCATGCGGTTCTGATCGGCGTAATCCTTGGAGAGGCCGATGCAGAGCAGGACGTCGTGCGCGTCGTGATCGTCCGCCTTGAGGAAGTGCGCGTCGTTCGTGGCGATGACCGGGAGGTTCAACTCGG
>JBBSVF010000170.1:0-6545 GCA_038233745.1 Gemmatimonadales bacterium | reverse complement strand
TGCGCGCCAGTGTGTCGGGCAAGGCGTACGAGATCATGGCCGACGCCACCGTGCTCGCCACCGGTGGATGTGGACAGGTCTATCGCTACACTACCAATCCGGTGGTTGCCACCGGAGACGGCTTTGCGATTGCGCATCGCGCCGACGTGACGATCGCGGACATGGAGTTCGTGCAGTTCCATCCGACGGCGCTCGACACGCGGGAGAATCCGCTGGCACTCATCAGCGAGGCGGTACGCGGCGAGGGGGCCATCCTGGTGAACGAGCGCGGTGAGCGATTCATGACGAGGGTGCATGACGACGCGGAACTCGCTCCCCGCGATGTGGTGGCGCGGGCGATCTTCCGCGAGCAGCGGAAGCACAATGTGTATCTGGATGCCCGCCCGCTGGGGCGGATCTTCGCGAAGCGCTTTCCGGGCATCCTGGCGCTCTGCATGGCGCGCGGCATCAACCCGCGCAAGCAGCTCATTCCCGTGACGCCGGCGGCGCATTACATCATGGGCGGCGTGGTAGCCGACCTCAACGGCCGGTCGAGCATGGGGCGACTGTACGCCGTCGGCGAGCTGTCGCGCACCGGAGTGCATGGCGCCAATCGTCTCGCGTCGAACTCACTGCTCGAAGGGCTTGTGTTCGCCGAGCGGGTTGCGCGCGATCTGGCGAGCGTATCCCCCGTGGGGCGGCTACCGGCAGTCAAGAAATGGACGGTGCCTCCCTTTCGCGACCGCGGTGCGGCGCAGGTGGCGGCCGACCGCGTTCGCGAGATAATGTGGGAGTACGCGGGCATCTCGCGCACCGCCAAGGGCCTCCGCACCGCCACGGCCGCGCTGGCTGAGCTGGAGGAGCGGCTGCCGGCAGGGGCGACGGAGGAGCTGAACCTGGTGCAGACTGCGCAGTTGATCGTGCAGAGTGCCATCAGGCGAAAGGAGTCGCGCGGCGGACACTATCGGTCGGATTTTCCACGGGCGAAGAGCACGTGGAGAGGCCGTCACATCGAGCTCTGACACAATGAAGATTCTTGTTGCCGACGATGATCGCGTGATCTCGACAATGCTTTGCGGCGTGCTGCGTCAGGCGGGCCACAAGCCCACGCCGGCTCTCGATGCCATGCAGGCGCTCATGTTCGCGATGCGCGCGCCGCTTCCAGATCTCGTGCTGCTGGACATCAACATGCCGGGCGGCACGGGCCTCGAGACCCTCAAGCGCCTCAAGCAGTCGGCGAAGACGGCGCACATTCCGGTGGTGGTGATCACCGGAAGCACCACCCCTGACATCGAGGCGCAAGCCCGCGCACTCGGGGCCGAGGAGTTCCTGTCGAAGCCTGTGGATCCCGAGGCGCTGCTCGAGGTGGTGAACAGCCTGGCGTGACGTGCCGCTGCTCACGCCGGCACGTCATGCGCGTTAGCTTCCGGGCATGGTGACCACCGAGATGCAGGGAGTGGAGGCCGACGCGATCAGCGCCCTCCAGGCGGAGATCCGCACCCTCGCGCGCGAGCGCAACGCCGTGATCCTCGCGCACAACTATGAGCGTGCCGAGGTGCAGGACGTGGCCGACTATGTCGGCGATTCGCTCGGACTCTCCCGTGAAGCCGCGAAAACCAGTGCCGAGACCATCGTGTTCTGCGGCGTCCATTTCATGGCCGAGACCGCTGCGGTGCTCTCGCCGCACAAGACGGTGCTGCTCCCGGACCTCGCGGCCGGCTGCTCCCTGGCCTCCACGATCGACGCAGAGCAGTTGCGGGCATGGAAGGCAGAACACCCAGGCGCCGTGGTGGTATCGTACGTGAATACCACCGCCGAGGTGAAGGCGGAGAGTGACTACTGCTGCACGTCGGGGAATGCGGTAGAGGTCGTGAATGCCATTCCAGCGGATACCGAAATCCTCTTCTGCCCCGACATGTTCCTCGGCGCCCATGTGAAGCGGCTGAGCGGGCGCGAGAACATCCGCATCTGGCTGGGCGAGTGCCACGTGCACGCGGGGATCGATCCGGAGGACATCCGCCTGCAGCGATCGCTGCATCCGCAGGCGGAATTCCTGATTCACCCGGAATGCGGATGCTCCACAAGCGTGCTGGAGGCGATGTCCGCCGGGGACGTGGATCCCGAGGGTGTGCAGATTCTCTCCACCGAGGGGATGATCAACCGCCCCGCCTTTTCGTCGGCCGACGAATTCATCGTCGCCACCGAAGTGGGCATCCTGCACCGGCTGCGGCGTGAGAACCCCTCCAAGCGATTCTTCGCGGCCAATGATCAGGCGTCGTGCACGTACATGAAGGTGACCACGCTCCCCAAGGTGCGACGCGCACTCGAACGCATGGAGCACCGCATCACTGTGCCTCCTGAGATCGCGGACCGTGCGCGACTGGCGATCGAGCGCATGGTGGCCATCGGCGGCACGCAGCCGTTGAGCCCCGTTCCTGACGGGACAATCGACCCGGGCGAGTGAGGGCAGCAATGTCTGCCTCGCACCAGGGTTCCGGGGGAAACCGTGGCCGTTCGCCCCGCACCATCACCCCGCTCGACACGCCCGCAATTCCCCGTGACATGGGACTGGGCTTCCCGTATGCGGGCGCCGAGTTGCACGGGTTGGTGAAGGCTGCGCTCGACGAAGACGGCGCCTTCAACGACATCACGACGCTGGCGACGATCGTCTCCGATCGCCACTCGCGCGGTCATCTCGTGGCGCGACAGGACGGGGTCCTCTGCGGCGTGCCGCTCGCACTCGAAGCCTTCTGCAGCCTGGACCCGGGCTTCACCGTGCGTGTGGATCGCGAGGATGGTTCGCGTCTTTCGCCGGGCGACTCCATTCTTCGCCTCTCCGGACACGCTCGCGCGATCCTGGCCGCCGAGCGTGTGGCGCTGAACTTCATGCAACGGCTGTCCGGTGTGGCAACAATCACGGCGCGATATGTGGACGCAGTGCGAGGCACGCGCGCGAAGATCCTGGACACACGCAAGACGACGCCGGGCTGGCGCCTGCTCGAGAAGTACGCGGTGCGCGCAGGCGGAGGCACGAACCATCGCCTGAATCTCTCCACGGCGGTGATGATCAAGGACAATCACCTCGCGGCTGTCGACGGCGACATCGCGGTGGCGGTGCAGCGCGCGCGCGACCTCGCACCCGCCGGCACGCAGGTGGAAGTGGAGTGCGATCGTTCGGAACAAGTGCACGCTGCCGTAGCGGCGAAGGCCGACGTCATAATGCTCGACAACATGTCGCCCGATGCGATGCGCGAGTGCGTTGCGTTCGTGGCGGGCCGAGCGATCGTGGAGGCCTCCGGCGGCGTGACCCTCGCCACTGTGCGTGCGATCGCGGAGACCGGCGTCGACTGGATTTCCGTGGGCGCACTCACCCACTCGGCGCCTGCCCTCGACCTCGCGCTGGACTTCGACTAGCTCGCGTGGAGACACCGGCATTCTGGGACGAAGAGGCCGGCCCGGCATTCCCGGCCTTCTCCGGTGAGCGAACCGCAGATGCGTGCGTGATCGGACTGGGCGGCACCGGGTTGCGAAGCCTCGCCGAGCTGGCCGAGTCGGGTATACAGGCCATTGGGGTCAACGCGGGGCGTGTCGCCGGGGGCGCGGCTGGGCACAGTGGCGGCTTTCTCCTGGCGGGGCTCGCATGAGCACCCACCGACGCAGCGCGATGGAGCGCATGGCGGGGCTCGCACTGCGCGTGCCGCTCCTGGCCAAGCTCGGCGGTGCCAATCTCGTGATCGTGATCGCGGTGCTGGTGAGTGTCGGAATCGAGCAGAGGCTTCGCGTACCCGGCAACGTCATTTCGATCCTCGGCGTCGCGCTCGCCGTCAGCCTGGCCGTGAACTTCGCACTGGTGTCGGTGGCGTTGCGTCCGCTGTCCGATCTCGAAGACACCGCATCGCGCGTCTCCGCCGGTGACATGGAGGCGCGCGTCCCCCGGAGCGTCCTTGCGGATCGCGACATGGCACGCGTGGGGACGACGCTGAATGCCCTGCTCGACCGGCTCACCGAGGATCGCGAGCGCGTTCGGCGGCTGGCGTCACAGGTGATCAGTGCACAGGATGAGGAGCGCGCGCGGCTGGCGCGCGAACTCCACGACTCCACGGCGCAGATCCTCACCGCGGTCATGCTGCAGCTCGGCGCGGCAGCTCGGGAGAGCACGTCGGCCCCGCTCGACGAGCGCATCGCCACGGCGCGCGAGCTGACCGCCGAGGCGCTCGAGGAGGTGCGGTCGATGTCCCACACCATGCATCCGCGGGTGCTCGATGATCTGGGGCTCGCGGCCGCGTTGGCATGGCTCGGGCGGCAGACGCAGGTGCAGGAGGCAGTCGAGATCATCGTGTCAACGGGAGAGCCGGGTGACATGATTCCCAACGCGGTCGGCGCGGCGCTGTATCGGGTGTCGCAAGAGGCACTGCGCAATGCCATTCGTCACGCACATGCCCGTCGCATCGAGTTGCGCCTGCGCACGGAGGACTCCCAGGCGATCCTGGAGATTGTGGACGACGGCGCCGGCTTCGACGTGGAGATGGCCGAGCGTCGGCGCCCCGGGATGGGCCTCTTCTCCATGCGGGAGCGCATGGGACTGGTGAACGGACAGTTTCGCGTGGTCAGCGAGCCGGGGCGCGGAACTCGCGTCGTGGCCACGGTGCCACTCACATGAGGCAGATTCCTGCATGACCATCGGTGTAGTGCTCGTCGACGATCACGCCATCGTGCGCACGGGACTCCGCGCCGTGCTGGGCGCCGCGCCCGAGATCGTGGTGCTGGGTGAGGCCGCCAGCGGCAACGAGGCCGTCGCGCTCGTCGCGCGGCTGGCACCGGATGTCGTGGTGATGGATCTCTCCATGGCCGACGGCGACGGCATCGCTGCCACGCGGGACATCACGCAGCAGTCGGCAGGCGCGTCGCGCGTGCTGGTGCTGACGATGCATGCCGCGGAAGCCTATCTGGATCCCGTGATGGCTGCCGGGGCGAGTGGTTACCTCTTGAAGAGCGTCGCGGATCGGGAGCTGATCGACGCGGTGCGGGCGGTGGCGCGGGGCGATGGCTTCGTGCGGCCCGCGGCGGACGAGTCGTCGGCTCGCCTGGCCAGGCGCCGCGAGGAGCACGCTGGAGACCGAGCCCGATTCGAGCGGCTTACCGATCGCGAGCGCGAGGTGATGACGCTGATCGCCAACGGATACACGGCGCCGGAGATCGGTGAACAGCTGCACATCAGCCCCAAGACTGTCGACACCTACAAGCAGCGCATCAACGAGAAGCTCGGCCTGGCACACCGGGCGGATTATGTGAAACTGGCCCTCCGACTCGGATTGCTGCAGAATCTGCCGGCGCCGCCGTGATCACAGATCGGCGCAGCTCTTCACGATCGCACGACACTGCCGGCACAGCAGCTTGCAGTTCCGCCACCACAGATCGGTGGACCCGCACCAGTCGCATTCGTCGCGCGGCACTGTGGTCCCCGGTGCCGAGTTTCCGCCAGATTCGCTCATCACCACCCCCACAGTGACAGATCTGAGAACGTTGGCGCTCGCGGCCCTGCAGGACAAGGGATTCCACACCACACTCGACAACGATTCCCGTGCGGAGCTGGCGGCATTCGGTGGCCCGCCGTCGGTCGACGCGGGAGTCGTCGACGAACGCGCCCTGCTCTGGAGTTCCATCGACAATGCTTCGTCGAAGGATCTCGATCAGATCGAGTACGCCGAGCCGCTGCCGGATGGCGGCATCCGGATTCGCATCGGCATTGCCGACGTGGACGTGCTCGTGAAGCAGGACTCAGCGCTCGACCACCACGCCGCCGCAAACGGGACCTCCGTGTACACAGGCGTCGCGGTCTATCCCATGCTGCCGAACGAGATTTCCACCGGCTTCACCTCGCTCAACGAGGGCGAAGCGCGAGTGGTACTCGTCGTGGCGATCGACCTGGATCGCGACGGCGCCGTGCTCGCGCATCGCGTGTACCGCGCGCTCGCGACCAATCACGCGAAGCTCGCCTATGACACCACCGGCGCGTGGTTGGAGGGGCGCGGCGAGATCCCCGCGGCTCTTCGGGCGAATCGCGAGCTCGAGGCGCAACTCTGGCTGCAGGATCGCGCCGCCAGTCTGCTCAAGGTCTCTCGCGAGCGTGCTGGCGCCCTGGAGTTCGAGACGGTGGAGGCCACGCCGGTCTCCCGCGACGGCAAGGTGGAGCGGCTCGATGTCACCCGGAAGAATCGCGCGCGGGATCTCATCGAGGACTTCATGATTGCCGCCAACGTCGCCATCGCGCAGTACCTGGCCGAGCAGAATCGCTCTGCCATCCGCCGCGTGGTGCGCGTGCCGAAGCGCTGGAGCCGCATCGTGGATATCGCGCAGGGCTTCGGCGTCACGCTCCCCTCCGAGCCGGACGCGAAAGCGCTGTCCGCCTTTCTGGCCGCGCGCCGCGCCGCCGATCCCATGCGCTTTCCCGATCTCTCGATCAGCATCGTGAAGCTGCTCGGTCCCGGCCTGTACGTGCTGGACCTGCCTGGGAACGCCGACGACGAAGGCCACTTCGGACTGGCCGCAAACGACTACTCGCACGC
>JBBSVF010000169.1:0-6553 GCA_038233745.1 Gemmatimonadales bacterium | reverse complement strand
GGCGTGCCGTCGTGAAGCTCAGCGTGAGCGCCGGTCCCGTGACGGTGAACAGCGTGGAGTCGGAGATATGCCCGCTGGCCGATACCTTGATCCACGCGCTGCCTGGCGTGCCCCCCGGAGTGACCTGGCCGACATTCGTGTAATAAGCGCCGGCGAGGATCGTGACCGTGGTATCGACCACGCGCAGTACCGCTGGATTGCTGGAGCTCAGGCGGACTGCGAGGGAGCTCTGGCGCGGATGCGTGCTGCCGAGTGAATCCTCCGCGTACACGGTGAGCGACCGCGCCGGCGAGGTCGTGTTCAGGGTCGCGCCGCAGCAGATCGCCACCTTCGGCGCAATCACGGTGACCGCGATGGTATCGGGCGCCCAGCCGGTCGCTGTCGCGATCACCTTCGCCGTCCCACGCATCTTTCCGACGATCGGGAAGTAGGCGTAATACGTGCCAGAGGCGATCACCACTGTCGGCTGCACCGTGGCGACGCTGGAGTCCGTGCTCGAGAGCGTGATCTGCAGCGCGTTGTTCAGGTAGTTGGGAACCTGGACGTAGACATTCGCGTCGAACTGCCCCTCGCCCAGCCGCGGTGTTGCGCCGGCGATATCCAGCGCGGCGACACCGACGGCCACCGAGGCCGACTGGCCGCTCACACCCGTGGCCGTCGGAGTGAGGGTCGTGCTTCCACTGGCGACTCCGCGGATCACCACGTCGGCGGCGAGCTGGCCTGCCGGGATGAACGCGGGATCAGGCGAAACCGACGCCTTCCCGGCCACGGAGTATGAGAACACAACGTACGTGCCGCCCGCAGGTGATGGATCGGAGAGCACGACCTGCGTCCTCAGCTGATCGTTCGCATTCACCGAATAGCTGCCCGTCGCCATGCGCAGATTGGCCTGCACGGTGACCACAGCGGTGTCGCCCCCATACCCGGTTGCGCCCCCGTCGAGCGCGACGATCTGCGTGGTCCCAGCATTCCGGCCGTTCAGGGTGGCATTCACCGAGGTCTGATTGGCCGGCACCGTCACCGTCGCGGTGCTCCAGTACGCCACCGTGTCACTCACCGAAAGCGTGATCGTCACCGGTGACGCACTCGGCTTGCTGAGGTAGATGGGAACCGAGAGCGCCGTGCCGCGGCCGACACCAATGGTGTCCCGGCCGAACGAGATCAGGGCGGGGCCCGAACCACTCACCGTCATCGTCGCGATGTTCGACGTGACTGCGCCGGACGTGGCCGTGATGCTGGCGGTGCCGAGCGCGACGCCAGTGACGACGCCAGTGGCGGAGTTCACTGTCGCAATCGATGGCGCGGTCGACGAGAAGCTGAAGGAGCCGCCCGAGATGTAGCGTCCGTTGGCGTCCTTCCCGCGTGCGACGAGCGATGTCGTGCCGCTGACGCCCACCGTGGCCGATGCCGGCGTGAGCTCGATCGAGGAGAGCACCTGCGAGACGTAGAGTGTGGCGCTGCCGGTGATGCCCTGCGCCGTAGCCTGGATACTCGTGATGCCATTAGCCGCCGCGGTCGCCCGGGCCAGCGTGGGCGTGGTGGAGTCGATCGCCGCCACCGAACCGTTCGTGGAGCTCCAGGCAAAGGTGATTCCCGTCATCGGCGCGAGCAGCGTGTCGCGCGCCAGTGCGCGATACATCCGGCGCTGGCCGAGCGCGGTCATCGTGAAGTTGTCGGGAGCCGTGGCATTCGTGGAATCGACGCTGACGTCGACCCGTGTGATGGCGGACAACACCGTCAAGGTGGCGACGCCCACCGTGGAGCCCACGGAGGCGCGAATCTGGGCGGAGCCGATCGAGAGCGCCGATACCACGCCCGTGCTGACGCTCACACTCGCCACGGCGGGCTGAGTGGAACTCCAGGCAAAGGTCGGCTGCTGCGCCATCGCCACACCGCGTCCGTCGACTGCCGCCGCCGTGTACGCGAAGGTGCCTCCGGTATAAAGCGTCCGGTTTGCCGGGGTCACATTGATGCTCGCCACGCGCTGCTGCACGACGACCTGCGCCGAGTCCTGTGAACCACGTCCTTCCGCGACGACGATCCACACCGTGCCGTTCGCAACCGCGGTCACGAGACCGGAAGTGCTGACGGAGGCGACCGAGGGAGTACGACTCGTCCAGGCGAAGGTGCCGGCGACGAGCGCGTTCAGCGAGTCGCGCGTTTCCACAGCGAGCTGCCGGGTGTCGCCCAACGATGTCAGCGTGTCGAGGCGCGGCGCGACGATCGTGCGAAGGCTGCCCGAGGTAGCGCCCGTGGTCAACATGATGGCGGTGGAGCTTGCGCCGCTCAGAGTGGGCGCCGAGAAGGCCAGCGAAACGCTCTGCCCGGCGGTGCCGGTGATCGCCAGTCCGGTGAAGACGGAGCGACCCGAGCTGTTCGTGTTGACAGCCGGCGTGCCGGCAATCGTCCCTGAGCCGACCAGCGCCGCGGTGACGGTCACGCCACTCGTGACCACTGCATTGCCTCCGACATCCACCAACTGCACCTCGGGCTGCGGCGACATGACCGCCCCGTTCACCGCCGCGGACGGCGGATTCACCTCGACGCGCAGCGCAGAGGCCGGGCCCGCCGTCACCGCGATCGGGCCGTTGCTCACTGACGCTATGCTCGGCGCAGCAGCAGTAAAGGTAAGGGTGAGCGTCCCCGTACCGCCGATATAGGCGGGGAAGGTAAAGGTGGCGATGCCCGCCGTATCGGTCGCCGACGTGATGCTCGCGATGCTCGCCATTCCTGCGCTCACCCCCGCGGCAGCAGTGATCGACACACCGGCCGTGCGAACAGCGGTACCCAGAGAGTCTGCGAGTCGGACGCTCACGACCGTGGGACCGGAACCGACGACCAGGGGATTGGGCATGCCGGTGACGACGGTGATGCGCGACGCGGTCGGCGGCGGGGTGCTCGCTGCCGTTGCCGTTGCGACGAAGAGCAGAGGACTTCCGGTGAGTCCGGTGACTGTCGCAGACAGGGTGTCACTGTTGGTGCCGGCGACGGCACCGAGCGTCCAGTTCGGAACGCGCGCACGACCGCCGGAATCGGTGGCGACCGTCACCGCTGCCGTACTGCCGTTGATCGTGCCACGGTTTCGCGGCGCGAACACCACCGCGACGTTCGGCACGCCGATCCCGCTTGCGGTGAGGATGGAGACCTCCGGCGGCACGGCCACGTTCGTCGACACCGTCGCGCTCTGGCCCTGTCCCGCGACCAACACCATCTGTGTCGGCGGCGCAGCGGCGAGGGTGATCGTGGTGGACGTGGCGGGCGCGAGCGATGCGGAGGCCGCCGCGCTGAACGTCAGCGTACGCGCGCCGCTCGTTCCGGTGATGGACAGTCCGCTGAAGGTGGCCAGGCCCGCGGCATTCGTGCTCGCCGTCGCCGAACCGCCGAGCGTGCCGCCTCCCGATGCGATCGTCACGCCAATGCTCACCGCGGTTGGCGTCGCCACCGCGTTGCCACCCACGTCCACCACCTGCACGACCGGCTTCGTGGCGAACGCGACGCCGCTGGTCGCGCTGAGAGAGGGCTGGACCGCGAGCCCGAGCGCTGCTGCCGGTCCCTCGACGATGGTAATCGGCCCCATCGATGTGGGCGAATAGCCGGATGCCGTGAGCGTGATGGTCAGTGTGCCGACACGACCGATGTACGCCGGAAGAGAGAACGTGGCGAGTCCCGACGCATCAGTCGTCGCCGTGACGGTCAGTGAATCTCCACTCGGCGAGACCACGCCGCGCGCGGTGACGACGACGCCTGCGGTGGCGACAGGATTGTTGCTGGCGTCGGCCAGCCGTACCTGCGCGGCGGGCAGCGCACCGCCAACCGGAATCGACGACGGCAGCGACGCGACGACGAGCAGCTTGGTTGCCGTGCCGCTCGTGCCAGTGGCCGTGAACGAGACGGTCAATGCGCCCGCGGTTGCGGTAAGCGTGTTGCTGCCTGCTGCCGTGCCGAGTGTCCAGCTGCCCAGCGTCGCAACACCGCTGGCGTCGGAGATTGCGGTCGCGCCCGTGATCGTTCCGCCTCCGGTGCCAACAGTAAAGGTCACTGTCACACCCGATGACGGATTGCCCGCGGAATCCGACAGCGTCACCGCTGGAAGGTTGGTGACCGCCGAGCCGGCTACCGCGCTCTGGGGATCCACCGACTTCCTCACCATCTGCGACAATGCCCCGGCGCCCAGCGTGATCGTCGACGACGTGCGCGGCGGATAGCCGCTGGCGTTGAACATCAAGGTCCGAGTGCCGACAAGACCCAGGATGCTGAGGCCCGGGAAGCGCGCGCCGCCAGTTGCATCGGTGTTGACCGTCGTCGTACCGCGCAGCGTACCATCGCCCCCGAGCGTGACCGTCACGGCAATGCCCGCAAGCGACACCGGATTGTTGCTGCCATCACGGAGTTGCACGACGGGCGTCGTCGTGAGAACAACACCACTCGTCGCGGCGGTTGGCGGAGCAGTCACGAGGTCCAGCTGAACCGGAGATCCTGCGCCGACGGTGATCGGGGACGAGCTGGTCGGCGCGAGCGATGTCGCCGTGAATTCGAGCGTACGAGGGCCGCTCGTTCCGGCCACGGACAGCCCGCTGAAGGTGGCCTGGCCCGCGGCGTTCGTGCTCGCTGTCGTCGAGCCGCCGAGCGTTCCCCCCCCGCTGGCGATCGACGCCGTGACGACGACGGGAGTTGGAGTGGCTAGCGCATTGCCACCCACGTCCACCACCTGCACGACCGGCTGCGTGGCGAATGCGGCGCCGCTCGATGCCGTTGCGGACGGCTGGGTCGTGACGAGCAGCGCGGCGGCCGGCCCGGCGACCAGCGTGACGGGCCCGACGCTCTCCGGCGTGAGGCCAGACGCGCGCAGCGTCACCGTCAACGTGCCGACCCGTCCCACATATGCCGGCAGCGAGAAGGTCGCGACGCCGTCGGCGTCGGTGGCGGCAGTGAAGGCGAGCGAGTCGGCGCCGGGTGTGACCACTCCTGTGGCGGTGACGACCACGCCAGCGGTGCGCACGGGGTTCCCAGAGGCATCGACGAGGCGAGCCTGCAGCAGATTCGGACCAGAGCCGACCGACAGTGTCGCAGGCAGCGACGTAACGATCGCCAGCCGGCTCGGCGCACCAGCCGTGGCGGTGAGTGTCGTGGTCGCGACGAGCGTACCGACGGCGGCGCGCACTGCGATCGGGCCGGCCGTGCTCCCGAGCGTGATCTGCGTAGTGGCCAGGCCACCCGCGTCGGTCACGGAGACGGGCGTAGCGATCGTGGCGTTGCCCGAGGTCACCGAGAAGGTCACGGCGGCACCCGTGACGGGGCGACGAGCGACGTCCATCACCTGCACGACGATCGGCGTGGGCAGCGTGGTACCGACGACGCCGGACTGTCCGGTGCCACTGGTGAAGGCGAGGGTGCTGGCGCCGCGTGGGATGGCGCGCATGGTGAACAACACGGTACCCGCGCTGCTGGTAACGCCGGCCACCGACGCGCGCACGGTGTCGGTGCCGATCGCGGCGCCGAGGGTGTAGCTGGTACTCGCGAGCCCGTCGGCCGCCGTCGTGGCGTTGCTTGCTCCCAGGAGCCCGCTGCCCGCGAGGCGAGTAAAGGAGACGGCCGCGTTGGCGACCGGGGCCCCGAACTCGTCGGTGACGCGAACGATCAGCGGCGCGAGCGCGCGATCGAGCGAATCGACCTGCGCGTTGCCGGAGACGATCCCGAGCGCCGCTGCAGGGGACGGCGTGGCGGTGACGGAAGCAGTGAGCGGTGCCAGGGTGGTGCCGCCCGCGGCCGCCTCGAACTCATAGCTGCCCGCAGTGCGACCCGGTGTCAGGGTCGTCGACGCGCGGCCCGAGGCGTCGGTGATCGCCGCGCTGGTGCCGACACTCGCGCCGGCGGTGATTGCGCGGAAGGTGACCGGTACGCCGGCCAGTGGCTGGTTGTCGGTGCCCTGCACTTCGACAACGAACGGTTGAGCGACGGCTCGGCCGGCGACGCCGGTCTGGATCGCCCCGCTCACGGCGAGGAAGCGCGCGGGCGACGGCACGAGGGTAACGCGCGTCGTGCCGGAGACCCCCGACGGGCTGAGCGCGGTGAGCGTGACGGTGCCGCGTCGGCCCACAGTGGTGAGCGTGGCGGTCGCGTTCCCGGTGCTGGCGACAGAGGCGAGTGATGGGTCGCTCGACGTCCAGGCGACAAGCACGTCAGCACGCGCCGCCCCGGCAGAGTCGGCGCCAGAGGCGCGGAAGGTGGCGGTGGCAACGCCGCGAAGCGTGGTGTCGGCCGGCGCGATCGCGACGGTGCGCACGCCCGCACCAGGGCCGCTGTACTGGAGCGTGATGGTTGGCGGCGTGACCGGAGGCAGGGTGGAGGAACGCGCCACGATGAGCTGCGTGCCGCTGAAGAGCACCACGTGGTCCGCGGTGCGCAGCTCGACCAGCGCGGTGAAGGTCTGATTCACGCCCGAGATCGGCACCGGGATATCGATGCGCAAGGTATCCTGTCCGGCCGGGAAGGCGATCACCGTATCACGCGAGGAGCCGTCGGCTGCAGTGAGCCGCACGCGCACTTCCGTGAT
>JBBSVF010000168.1:0-6568 GCA_038233745.1 Gemmatimonadales bacterium | reverse complement strand
GCTCGTACACGTACTGCAGCACACGTTCGCGCTCGCGATGCGCGAAGTCGATGTCGATATCGGGGGCTTCGCTGCGCTCCTCGCTCAGGAAGCGCTCGAAGAGCAGGTTCAGCCGGATGGGATCCACCGCTGTGATGCCCAGGCAGTAGCACACCGCGGAGTTGGCCGCGGAGCCGCGCCCCTGGCAGAGAATCCCCTCGCGCCGCGCAAAGCGCACGATGTCCCAGACGATCAGGAAATAGCCGGCCAGCCCCAGCCGGCCGATGAGCGTGAGCTCGTGCGCGAGCTGTGCCTCGTGCTTCGGCGTGCGCTGCGCCGTGCCCGGTGCACCCCAGCGCTCGGTGGCGCCCTGTTCCACCAGGCGCGCGAGATACTCGTCGGCGGAAATGCCGGGGGGCAGACTGAACTCCGGAAGCGCCGGGGCAAGCTCGGCCAGCCGGAAGGCACAGCGCTCGGCCACCATCATCGTGGCGCGCACGCCTTCCGGCGCATGCCGCCAGCGCCGCGCGATCTGCGCGCCGCCTTTCAGGTACCACTCGCCATTGGGACGCAGGCGCGTGCCCATCTGGTCCAGCGGCAGCTTGTGACGCAGGGAGGTGAGCACGTCGTGCACGATGCGATCGCGTGCACGCGCATAGTGAACATTGTTCGTCACCACCCAGGGCAGATCCATCGCGCGGGCGACGTCGATGAGGGAGCGCGTGGTCTCGCGCTCTTCGGGGAGGCCATGATCCCAGCACTCGATGGCCACGCGCCGGTCGAAGAGATCCACCAGGGTGCTCGCCGCCTCGCAGGCCGCGTCCACCTCACCACGGGCGGCGAGCGCCGGCACCCAGCCGCGTGGACAGCCCGTGAGGGCGAAGAGTCCCGCCGAGTGCGACGCGAGCTGATCGAGGGTCACCGAGGGCGAACCGCGAGGATTGTCGCGCCGAGCGATGGTCACGAGGGTGCTGAGATTCGCGTAGCCCGCTGCGGATTCGGCGAGCAGGGGCAGGTGCGTGAGCATCGGAGTACCGGCGTCGCCCTCGGGAACCGCCACCGTGAGCTCCACGCCGATGATCCCCGGCAGCTCCATCTCGCGCGCCGCTGTGGCGAAGCGCACCACGCCGCCCATCTCGTCGTGATCGGTGATGGCGAGCGCCCCCAGCTTCAGCTCGTGCGCCCGGGCCACCAGCGTCTCGGGCAGTGCGGCGCCATCCAGCAGCGAGAAGCAGGAATGACAATGCAGTTCGGCGTACGGCATCAGCAGGCCGCCGCGGCCGGAAACATGCGCGGTGGGCAGAGCATTCCATCATCATCTGAACTCGCCTGCCCCATCTTTTCCCGCGACCGCCCGTGCCCCCACTGCCTGCTTCGTCCCGCCCCGTTCGCATCCGCCCCATCGATTCCACCGAGTTGGCGGAGCGCGCCGACGATCTCTCGACCGCCGAGCTCGATCAGCTGCCCTTTGGCATGATCCAGCTGGACGGCATCGGGCGCATCATGAAGTTCAACGCCGTGGAATCGCGGCTGGCTGCGCTGGACCAGCAGCAGCAGATCGGCAAGCACTTCTTCACCGAGGTGGCGCCGTGCACCAAGGTGCAGGCGTTCTACGGGTGCTTCAAGGAAGGGGTGTTGCAGGAGCATCTCGATACGACCTTCTCGTTTCATTTCGCGTTCAAGCAGAATCCCCGCGATGTCACGGTGCGGCTCTTCTATTCCAAGCGGACGCGAACGGTGTGGGTGATGGTGAGTGATCGGGAAGGCAACCCGATCGCGTAGGGTCAGTCTCCCCATGTCTGCAGCTTCCACGCGTCGTCCGATCGATCCAGGAAGAGCGTGACCTCGCCCGACAGGCTGTCGCACCGCCAGTAGTCGCGGCGATAGCCGTCGTCCCACCAGTCGCCGGACAGCCGCTCCGGGCCCACGGCGCGGGTCACGGCAATCCGCTGCCCGCGCCAGACGATCACCTGCGGCGCCTCGCCCTCGCATTGCACCTCCACGGCCTCCGGGGGGTCCAGGGCGCGGCGAGCGCCCTGCGTGACGGTCGACGCCGGCATCGCGCGCTGGGCCGGCGCCGGCGTGCTGGCCTCCATCTCCAGCGCATCGCGCCAGACGCCGGCCCGCTCCGGGCGATGGGTGTCCTGCGCCTGCGCCCGCACCACCGACCCCGCTCCCAGCTCCGCTCGCAGCCGCTCGAGGGCCGCGTCTGCAGCGCCAGCGTCGCGCCATGATGTCGACAGCAGGTCACCCTGCTCCCCCGAGAGCGGGGCAGTGGTCACAATCGCGACCCTCACGGCACTCACCGGCGCCTCCAGCGTCCAGCGATCCAGCAGCGCTCGGCAGCGCTCGAACAGGGGCACCACCCGGGCGAGGGGGCGAGCGGTGCGGGCCTCGCGAGTGATGGTATGGGAGGGGGCGTCGGGGAGGGCGCCCCGCGCATCGTCCAGCGTGAGAGTGATGGCCACCGCCGCCACCGCTCGGCCCTGCGATATCAGTTGGGCCACCAGAGTGTCCAGGGCGGCGCGCACCAGAAAGAGAATCGGTTCCGTGGTGGCGGCGGGTGTGGCGAGGGCCACCTCCACGGCGGGGTGGGAGTCAACGCGGGCCAGCACCGGGCGGCGCGGGTCGTGGCCATGGGCCAGCCGCCAGGCGCGGAGTCCGGCGTCGCCCCAGCGGCGCTCCACGTCCTCCGCCGCGAGGGCGGCCAGCGCACCCACCGTGCGGAGCCCCAGCATCACCAGACCGGCGCGCAGCTCCTCGTCCATGGGCACCAGGGCCAGCGGTGCGGGGGCGAGCCAGGCGGCATCGCGCCCCGGGGGGATCACCTGGATCAGCGACCCCTCATCGGTGCGCGCGGTGAAGCTCGCTCCCGTCCAGGTAGCGGCCCGCGCGGCGACGCAGGAATCGGCGATGGCCACGCGGGGGCGGGGGTGCCAGCGACGCGCCACGCGCAGGAGGGTGCGGGCCAGGTCGGCCTCGCCGCCCACCCCGTCGAAGCCCGAGGCCCCCACCCACCACATGCCCGGCGCGCCGGCTACCGGCGTCACCTGCGGACTGCCCGCGAGCAGGGCGGCGCTGGCGATGGTGACCGCGGCGTCCACCACTCCCTGATCCCAGGCGAGCTCATGCAGCCCGGCGCAGAGTGCCCGGGCCTGTGGGGGACGCATGCCCGCGCGGATCCCCGCGCGCCCCGCGGCGGCCGACACCGACTGGATGCGGCGGTGGTCCGGGTCGGTGAGCACGATCGGCAGGTCATCCCAGTGCGGTGGCGCGCTGGGGGTGCGGGCGTCGGTCGACGCCAGCAGCGGGAGCAGGAGCTGGGCGTCCTGCGCGGGCGTGGCGGCTGCCTCCCGCCGGCCCGCGCGCCACACCGCGCCGATCGGGAACCTCGGGATGCGAACACAGGCGACGCGCCACAGGGATTGCACAGCTCACCTCGACAGTCCGGTTGATTCCACCTTTCTCGATCCGCACGCCGATCGTGCGGACGGCACTGGCCCCCTGATCCCCGGGCACCCGTGGGGGCGACGTGGATCGTCGCAGCACCAGGGCGGGCCGAGGAACGGGAGGGGCGCGTCGCTCCACGAGCAGCCGCACTGCCCCCCCGAGCTGGCTGGCGCCCCCGGTGCGGTCGCCCAGCACCACGAAGGCGGCATTGGACTCGCGAGCGAGGCCGGTGAGCCGGACGGCGGCACTCCGACTGAGCATGGGAGCACCATCCAGGACCACGAGGGCAAAGGCCCCGCTCCGGAGGAGGATGTCCGCACTCCACGCTGCCCGCCCGGGATCGGTGGGCCGGATGATCCACAGGCCCTCGGTGTTGCCGAGGTGGATCCAGTCGCGGGGGTCGAGGGTGCGCTCGGCGTCGATATACGCCACCCATCCATGGGTGGCGACGGTGGTCTCCACGAGGGTGCGGGCGAGGGTCGTCTTGCCGCCACCGGGCTGGCCGATGATCTCGGTGAGGCGGCCGCGGGGGAGGCCACCGCCCAGGAGGACATGGTCGAGCGCGGGCAGCCCCGTGAGGAGGGCGGGGGTGACCGGCGCGGGGGGAGGGAGGAGCTGGACCAGCTCGGCGAGGGAGAGCATTCTATCCTTGAGGTGGTGCAGGAGTGGGGCCAGAAACCCGAATAAAAGCCGAAAGCTATGGGTGTGAGTGAGGGTTTTTGGGTGAGGGCGGGGGAGAGGAGAGTACCGAACAAAAGCCGAAATTACAATGCTGGATTGGGGGTACTGGGTGGTGGGTACTGGGTACGGGGTACGAGTTTTCCAGCCAGACTGGAGTACCTGGTACTTGGTACTGAGACCCGTGGGCTGGCCTCGGGGAGCCATGGACGGCTCGCTGTTGCGCTCGAGTACCTGGTACTCGGTACGGGTACTTGGTACTGGGTACGAGAGCTCCCGGAAGGCCAGCGGTCGACTCCCCCGGATGTTGCCTGAAGTCTCGTACAGAGTACGAAGTACTTGAGTCTGGCAGGCAGATACTCGGTACCCGGTACTGAGTACTGAGTACGAGGTACAAGTATCTGCCAGCCAGACTGGAGTACCTGGTACTTCGTACCGAGACCCGTCGGCCGGCTCCGGGGATCCATGGACGCGCTCGCCGTAACGCCGAGTACCTGGTGCTCGGTACGGGTGCTCAGTACTGGGTACGAGAGGCTGGGGAACCCAGGCGGGTGACGCCCAAGGATTCTGCCTCGAGACCGGCATCCGTGGTCGATCCGCCACGCTTGCGGATGCCCCCCAGCGGCGGCATCATCGGACCATGACGAAATTCAACCAGCTGCGCCTCACCGCCCTCGCTCTCCTCGTCGCCGCAGTGCCGTCCAGCCTGCGCGCGCAGGTATCGACGCCGGCTGAAGCTGCGATCACCGCGATGGACACCCGCATCCGTGCCGAGATGACGTCGCAGAATATCCCCGGCGTCGCCATCGGCGTGGCGTCGCGCGGCAGGATCATCCA
Organism: Gemmatimonadales bacterium; assembly: GCA_038233745.1. Classification (GTDB taxonomy): domain Bacteria; phylum Gemmatimonadota; class Gemmatimonadetes; order Gemmatimonadales; family Gemmatimonadaceae; genus AG11. Next base: position 1,624 of record JBBSVF010000168.1, on the reverse strand, counting down.
CATCGGCAACTACGGTCTTGCGAACGTCGAACTGAGCGTTCCCGTGTCGGACAGCACGGTGTTCGAGATCGGCTCCATCAGCAAGCAGTTCGTCGCGGCGGCAGCGCTGATGCTCGTGCAGGACAACCGGCTCGGGCTGGACGACCCCATTCACAAGTACCTCGCCGACCTGCCCGGTGACTGGCTTGGCGTCACCGTGCGACAGCTGCTCACGCACACGTCCGGCATTCCCGACTACGAAGAGATCGGGTCGTACGACCAGTACTCGTTCCGCTTCACGCCCGAGCAGATCATCCGCGTCGCGCACTCTCGACCGATGGACTTCGCCCCGGGGCAGGGCTTCTACTACAGCAATACCGGCTACTTCCTGCTGAGCATGATCGTGGAGCGCATCGAGGGACGCCCGCTTGGCGAGGTTCTCATCGCGCGCATCTTCAAGCCGCTTGGCATGACGCAGACCCGCATGGCGACGCCCGAGGACATCATCGCACATCGTGCGTCCGGGTACTGGGTCGATCGCACCGGCACCATCCTGCGCAATCGGGATGCGACACAGACCTCCTCGACCCTCGGCGCGGGCGGTCTTCTTTCCTCCGTGAGCGACATGGCGAAGTGGGATGCATCGCTCTACGGCCACACGCTCCTCACGGACGCGATGAAGAAGGCGATGTGGACATCGGTAACGCTGCCCAATGGCAAGCCGACGAACTACGGCTTCGGCTGGGACGTGTCGCCCTATCGCGGTCGCGCCGCCACATCGCACACGGGCCAGGTGCAGGGGTTCGTCACGAGCTTCACGAGACTGACCGATGACAACGTCGCCATCATCGTGTTCACAAATCGCTACCGCGTGAGCGTCGGACGGATCCGCGACATTGTCGCAGACACATTCCTGGGCGCGCCGGGTCGCTGAAGCATGGAGGAGGCTCATAATCTAGCTAGTGTAGTGAAGCCAAAGTAGCGTTCGCCTTTTTGACCTTGGCGAGAATGGCGCGGACCGAGGCGGTCCACGTGAACGGCGTGGGATCGGTGTTGCGTTGTTTGATGTAGTCGCGGATGGCGTGCTCGAGCTCGCGGACGGAGGTCACCGCGAGGCGGCGCAGTTGGCGCGTCGTGAGCTCGCTGAAGAAGCCCTCTACCAGGTTCAGCCACGACGCCGACGTGGGAGTGAAGTGGAAATGCACGCGTGGATGCTGGCGAAGCCACGTCGCCACCTCGGGCGTCTTGTGCGTCGCGTAGTTATCGAGGATTACATGCACGCTCAGGCCCTTGGGGACCTTGCGTTCAATCTGCGTCATGAAGCGAAGAAACTCGTCGCGGCGGTGCCGGGGATGGCACGCATGCTCAATGCGCCCGGTCGCGACATCGAGCGCGGCGAAGAGGGTCGTGGTGCCATGCCGCTCATAATCATGCGTCATGGTGCCCGCGCGGCCCTTCTTCATCGGCAGCCCGGGCTGCGTGCGGTTCAGCGCCTGGATCTGACTCTTCTCATCCACGGAGAACACCACGGCCCGCTTGGGCGGGTCGATGAACCGCCCCGGGATTGCCGGAGACTCCCAATCGTGAGAGGATGGGAGTATGACAATATCGAGGCGGTTCTCACCTGAGGTGCGGGAGCGGGCGG
>JBBSVF010000167.1:0-6579 GCA_038233745.1 Gemmatimonadales bacterium | reverse complement strand
GCCACCCGCGCCGAGTGCCGCCGCAACGAGCAGTCCGCTGGCGATGCGCACTTCGGGAGTGATCCATCCCGCGTCGATGGCGACGCGAATGGCAGCGCCCATGGCCATGAGACTCACGAGCGCGGCCAGCGCGAGCGTTCCATACCGGCCAACGAACGCCTCGACGTCGACCTTCGCGAGTGCTGACGGCATGCTGCCATGCTGCTGTTGCGCGCCGGCGAACGGCGACGACCATGTGCGCCAGCCGGTGGCCCGGGCGCCACGCACTTCCGCGCGGAGGGCCGACAGCTGTGAGCCAAGCGCCGACACCTCTGCCTCCAGCGCATGGACGCGCGCGTCGAGCGTCGGCGCGGGCCCGTCCGATGCCCGCACGGTGTCATCTCCCGGATCCATCATGCCGCCGAAGTTATCTGCTCCCCGGCGGCCCGCCACCCGCGGCTACGGCTGCAGCACCACCTTCGTGCAGCCATCGGTCTTGTCGCAGAACATTTCGTACGCGCGAGGAGCCTCCTCCAGCGAGAGACGGTGACTGATCAGGGACGTCGTGTCGATCTCGCCCGCCAGCACGCGTTGCAGCAGGTCGGGAAGGAACTTGTGAACGTCGCACTGCCCTCCCGCCATCTTGAGTCCCTTCCCGAAGAAGGCGCCGATCGGAAACTTGTCGATCACTCCGCCATACACGCCGATCACACTCACGCGACCACCCTTGGCCGCGGCCTGTATCGTCTGTCGCAGCACGGTGGGCCGGTCCATCTCCAGGTGCAGCGCCTGCTTCACCTTGTCCACCTTGCTCAGCAGATCGTGTCCGTGTGCCTCCATCCCCACGGCATCGATGCACACATCGGGACCCTGGCCGCCGGTGATCTGCTTGAGCGTCTCCACGAGATCGTCGGTGTCGTCCTCGTAGTTGATGATCTCCGCCTTGCCCACATCGCGAGCGAGCGCGAGCCGTTCGGGAAAGCGGTCGATCGCGATCACGCGCTCCGCGCCCTGGAGGTAGGCGCTCTGGATCGCGAAGTAGCCCACCGGGCCGCATCCCCACACCGCCACGGTGTCGCCCTTCTTGATCTCCCCTCGCTCGGCGGCCTGCCACCCGGTGGGGAGGATGTCGCTGAGGAAGAGCACCTGTTCGTCGCTCACGCCGTCGGGAATTTTCACTGGTCCCACGTCGGCGTAGGGGACGCGCACATACTCTGCCTGTCCGCCCGCGTAGCCGCCCATGAGATGCGAGTAGCCGAAAACGGCCGCGGCCGCGGTACCGCCGTACATCGCCTCCACCAGCTCGCCATTGGGATTGCTGTTATCGCAGGCGGCGAACAGGCCCTGCTTGCAATACCAGCAGCTGCCGCAGGAAATCGGGAAGGGGACAACGACGCGATCGCCGCGCTTGAGGTTCTTCACATCGCGGCCCACGTCCACAACCTCGCCCATGAACTCGTGTCCAAGGACGTCGCCCTTCTGCATGCCCGTGAAGAAGTGGTTGTACAGATGGAGATCGGATCCGCAGATGGAGGTGGATGTCACCTTGAGGATGACGTCGCCACCATTGAGGATCTCGGGGTCGGGAACGGTGTCCACCTGCATCGAGCGAGTTCCCTGCCATGTCACTGCGCGCATGCGCTACTCCTGCTTCGAGGAACCGACGTACGCCGAATCCTCGGCGGTCCGTGCGGAAGTGGTGATCGCTCCGGTTTCCATGAGCTGCTTGAACTTCCTGAGATCCTCGCGCACCTGCCGATCGGGATTCTCACCGAAGAGACGAGCGATGAAGGCGCCAATGCGCCCCGCAGGCGGTTCGTAGTCGAGCACGACACTTACAACGGTGCCGCGTCCACCGGTGGCCGGCTTGAAGTTCACGGAGCCGGCGTTCGCGACATCGGGATGACCGACTGTCTTCCAGGCGATGATGCGATTCGGAACGTCGTTCACGATCTCAGCATCCCACTCCACCGTCCCGCCCCCTGGGGCCTTGGCTTTCCAGTGCGTTCGATTCCCCGGGAGCGTGGTGACCGACTCCAGATGCTCCATGAACTCCGGCAACCGCGTGAGGCCGCGCCAGAAGTCGTAGAGGTCCGCCGCATCCCGCTCGATGGTCACCGAGCGGTCCACCTGGATGGCCTTGCGTGCATTCACCGTCGCGGCGAATCCATGCAGCCCGCGCCGGCGCGGTGCGTCGAGCACGGCGTCGCTGTCACCGGTGCTCACGCCGAGTGCTTCGTACACGCCGCAGTGGCCCGTGCTGCCGCGATAGAGGAAGCCACCACCGATGATCGCGGCCGCGATGCCGGCGGTGTCGCGCCGTCGCAGCCCCATCGTCACGAGCGCAGCGCCGATCGCGACGGAGAGAACGCGCTCCGGATCGGCGACGTTGTGCGCCGACTGCGGGCGTGCTTCATGTGGTGCGAGTGATCTGTCCATGCGATCCTTTGCGTGAGGAGAGGGTGGATCAGGAGGAGACCTGCGTGCTCGCGGCCGTGCTGTCGTAGCCGCCGTCTGCTGCGGAAAGGCGCGAGGATTCGCGAGCTCACGGCGGGTGGTGGCACATCCACGACACCCGCGTCGTCGAAGTGCGCGGGCTCCGTGTGATATCGGCCGTGAGAGGGCCACGCCACTTCGTGGAACCGCGTCGAGAGCGAGCGGGGACCCTGTTGCAGTCCTGACCCGTGCAGCGGTGGTCCGTGTCCACACACCGCTGCTCCATCGGCGGATACGCCGACTGTCCGATGAGATACGGACGCTCCAGCGAGTGCGCGAAGACCGGCACATCCCTCTCGTGGGCGAGCGTGTGCAGTGTGCCCACGTGATCGGCGCCGCGGGGGCCGATGAAGATGACGTTGACGAAGACGTCGAGAATGTACGACACGTCGTGCGCGACGAATGATGGTGCGTCGGGTGTCGCGTCCCGGTGAAGCAGAGAGTCGAGCATGCGGCCTCGCGTGGGTGCGTGGGATGGCGACGCAGACCTCTCCAGTACAACTGCCATGCCGCGGAGCGCCGCGGCGGACTCAGCCAGATGGTGGGGTCAGGCCGAGTCCGGGGTTACACCGTTCGGCTCAGGCCGGGCGCCAGTCCGTTTCGCCGTAGCGGATTTCTTCGTCGACGCCTGGCTTGCGGCGGATGTGTTCGTTGCGGACTTCTTTGCGGCGGACGTCTTTGCGACAGACTTTTCGGCCGCGCGTGTCTTTCTCGCGGACTTCTTTGCCGCGGGCGTCTTCTTCACGACGGATTTTTTCGCGGCAGGCGCTTTTGACGCGGTCGCCCTTGCGGCCCGCGTCTTTGCGACGGGCGACTTCTGCACGACAGACTTCTTAGCGGCAGGCGCCTTTGACGCGGACCTGATTTCAACGGACGTTGTGGCGACAGACTTCTTCGCGCCTGACATCCGCTTCGCTGAAGTCATGACCGGCGTGTCCGTGCCCGCCGCCCGCGCCGCGTTCACGAGCGCGCTCATCGGGGCAGACGGTTTCTGCACCGCGTCGCTCGCGTCGGCCGACCGACGACGCTCGAGCGAATCCTCGATCTCCGCCCGCCGCTCCACCGCGCGCCGCTCCTGCGCGCGCGTCAGCTTCGCCAGGCGGCGGTCGGTCACGCGCCGATCAGCGGTACGGTCCCATGCGTCCAGGTGCACGAGCATCGCGTCGAGCGACCGCACGCGGCGCGCCCCGTCCTGCTCGCGCTTGAACACCACATGTGTCCACCCGCGCATTCCCACCGGGCGATGCCACGACCCCGCGAAGCGGACGCGCCGCCCCGCAATCGCATGTCCGAGCACACGCTCGTACCGGGAGCGCGGCAGGAGCGTGATGGGGAACAGGTCGTTCCAGGTGCAGAGACGTCCTACGTCGTCGTACGCGGCCGGGCGATCATCGAGTTCCAGCAGCGACGGCGCGCGCCCGCGCATCACCGCGGCAATCAGCTGCAGCGACATCGGATCGCCGAGCGCACGGATGGAGTCCCAGAAGTGCCGGGTGGTGCGGCCCGCCATGTCGCGCAGCGATGCGTGTGCTCCCGTGCGCAGCACGAAGCGATCGCCGTCGACGTTCGCGGTGAACGGATTCAGCGGATAGGACGAATGCTTGGCCACCCAGCCCTTTCGCGAACTGTGCGGCACCGGGAAGAAACCGCGCACCACCGGAATATCGTGCAGCGCCAGCTGCTCCAGTCCATACGACGGCCACTGCATCACCTGTCGCACGATGCCCACGATGAGCGTCGCCGTGGCCGCCATGAGTGCCGCGTCGGGCGTGAAATCGGCGGTGATCTCGATACGATTGCCGCGCGGACGAACGCCGATGCCCGTGGATCTGCGGTTGGCGGCCAGCAGCATCACCGGCGCGGCGAGCACGTACGTCAACAGGTAGGCCAGCGCTTCCACCGTGCGCCCCTTTTGCCGCTCGGACTCGGGCAGTTCGAACGACACGTTGTAATGCGAGCTGAATCCCACGAGGCGCACCGTGCGGTCGTTCGCCTCTTCCCACGCGTCGAGTTCATGACGCAGGAAGGCGAGACTCTCCCACAGCGACCGCGTGCCGCGCGCACCGCACCCACGCGCGATCTCGATCATCGGCGTCGCGATCTCCATCACGCCCGTATCGAAGTAGATCGCGCCACCTGTCGGCAGGTGATACGAGCGCCCCGTCCGGTGCATGAGCGGTCCGCGGATGATACGGCGCGGCGAGCCGAACACGTCTTCCGGCTTCTGCTGCACGTCAGCCACGACGGTCGCGAATGCGGCCTCGATCCCGAGGGCCGGCAGCGCTCCGCCGGCCATCGGCACGCTGCCGATCCGTAGTCGATCTCCCCGACGAGGGACCTTGTTGCGCCCGATCATTTCCATGCCCTGTCGCCTTGTCCTGTTACCGCGCCCATCAGAGCGGGTCACCCGCGAGCTTCACATTGAACGTCTCGCCAGCGGCCTCGCGTGGAACGCTGACTACGTATCCGAGATCCACGTGCAGATGATCGTCGGTCTTCTCCAACTCCGGACCGAGTGGACGAGTCCACACGGTCGCTACCACCTGCTGCATGATCCCCGCGTAGCGGGCGATCGTCTCATGCGTGTCCAGATACGTGTCGCCCACGCGATAGATGTTTGCCGCCGTTCCCCAGCAGTGCGGGGACGCTCCGCCGATGCTCGCGTGCCGCGGCGAGCAGTAACCACCATTCGCACCGATGTACACGTAGTTGCCCATCGCATTGCGGAAAGCTTCGAGCGCCACCGCCAGTAGCGCGGTAGCGCACGGGATGTACCTGGGGAACACCCGCAGCGGCGGCGCTTCCCGCACATCGGTGTGAATGAACTCGGCGACGTTGAAGTTGGGCGTGAGAAAGGTCTCGCGCGCCTGCTCCCACGACACGACTTCGTAAAAATAGCGCGGAAGCATGCGCGCCTGTCCCTGATGATCGCTGAGCACGCTACCGGGCAGCAGCACGTCCCGATATCGCTGCTCCAGCCGGCGGCCGTCCACGAGGCGGAGCGGGAAGGTGGCGAGCGTCGTCGCCATCAGACGCTTGCTCCGGTCAGGGCTGCATAGGCCAGGTTGGACACTGCGGCGATCGTCTTCGATCGCCCGCCGGTGGACCTGTCCCACTCCGTCAGCACTGCGAGCGCGTACGGCTTTCGGTCCGGCAAATACACGAGCCCGGCATCGTGAGCGATCGTCGAGATCTCTCCCGTCTTGTGTGCGACGCGGGCACCCCTCGGCAGTCCGGCCGGAATACCACTGTTGAAGCGCTGCCCGTGCAGGACGTCCAGCATGGCCCGCGAGATGTCTGGGCTGAAAGCACGCTCCTCGCCGATCAGCCGCAGGAGCGAGACGAGCCCATGCGCCGTCACCCGATTGCTGATACCAGCCTGGAAGGCGAGCTCGTCCTCCACGCCGCGTCGCAGGTCGATCCCCGTGAGCCCGAAGCCCTCGAGGGTCTGCTGGAGCACGTCGAGACCGATCAGGTCCAGCAGCAGGTTCGTCGCGAGATTGCTGCTCGTGGTGATCATCGCCTCGGCAAGCTCACTCACTCTGAGCGTCCGCCCCACCTCGCGGTGTACCTCGGGGTTTGCATCACGATCGAGTCTCACCCGGTACGGGGATCCGTCGGCGGCGCTGAGGAAGCGGTTGCGGACATGCACGCGCGACTGGGGGAGGAGGTCACCCCGGTGAATCGCCCCGTACACTCCCAGCAGGATCGCAATCTTGATCGTGCTCGCCGCGTGAAACCAGCGGTCGCCATGATAGCCGAACTCATCTCCGGTCTCCACGTCGGCAATGGAGACGGCCAATGCGGTCGCCCCACTCCGGCTCTGGAGATCGGCGAACTTCGCCTGTAACTCTGCGGGGGAGTCCAGCGAGGGAACGGGTGTTTTCTCGGTTGTTCGGGAGGGCATCACCTCATGACATTTGCAATCCGCGTTCCGCGGGTCAGGGCAGTCATCGCGTGGGTGGGGAGCGAGGGCCGGGCGAGGTCGTGAATATGCGGGAGGAGACCGCGTCGCTATGACGGGTCGGCGCTCCTGCGTTCCCTGTCGCCCTGAGCGCAGCGAAGGGCCTGCAGTACTGCAGATCCTTCGCTGCGCTCAGGACG
>JBBSVF010000166.1:0-6664 GCA_038233745.1 Gemmatimonadales bacterium | reverse complement strand
CCGGGAGACCTTCGACGTTCAGGTGGAAGTCGACGGTCATTCGCACGATCTGTTGGCCAGCTCCGTCCTTGTTGCCAACTTTGGAAGCGTGCTGGGCGACCTGCTCTGCTTCGGCGAGTGCGTACACCATCAGGACGGAGTGCTGAACGTCTGTATCTACTCATCCGCGTCGATGATCGATTCTGTACGCATTTTCTGGAAGATGCTCCGCGGCGGAGTGGAATCGGATAAAAGCGTGCAGATCCTGTCGGGCTCGCACGTGAGGCTTTCTACTTCACAGCCGCGCGTCATGCAGGCAGATGGCGAACTGCTGGGGATGACCCCCGTGGAGATCGATATCCAGCGCGGCGCCATACAATTGCTCGTGCCGGACGCAGCGCCCGCGAGGTCGTGGCTCAGGCGTCGGCCACCGCTCGGCCTGCCCCGTTCATCCGCAGCCTGAATCGCAGGTCAGCGTCGTGTCAGATATTATCCTGCCACATCCCCGGCGTTTCCTGACCACCGCGCGGTCCGGTAACCCTCAGTCGGTGAAGATCCGATCCTGGTCGAGCGAGTAGAGCGCGCTCCGGATGTCCAGCGCGATGGTGCGGAAACGCTGTGCGCTTCGCCTCGTGATCCAGACTCGCGAGAACAGGATGACAGCGAACAGCTCGCCCGTTCGCAGCAGCCCGCCGAAGCCCACCACCGACGCCACGCCGTAGGGTACCACGAACGAATCCTGCGCCGGGATGAGTGGGCTGCCGACCGCTCGCTCCACATGGAATACTTCATACGTGCGTGCATCCGTGGACTTCGCAGCGCCGCTCACCAGGGCGTCGATGTCCATCCCCATCGACTGGATCAGCCCCGCGATCATGGGCGCGGCGCGCACGATCGTCCCCGTCGGCAGCGGGATGGCGCGATGACCACGCGATGTTGCGGGCGAGTTCCAGTCCGGCTCGTCGCCTGCGGATGCGAGCAACGTGAGGCACCGGATTTCGGGACTCGCGGCCACTCCGCTCAACAGACCCTCGGCGAACACCCGTGACGCGAGCGGCAACTCACCCAACCGGTGCGTGATGTAGAAGCGCGAGAGCAACACCGACGGCGCTCCGGTCGCGGGGTCGACGCACGCCGTGTGGAAGTACTTCGTGACCGCGTCCGCGGCGTCCTGCACGGTGGCGCTGCCCCGTACGAGCCCGCTCATCGCCAGTCCGGCCCTGAGCATCGCGCCCACGGACAGGTCGTGCAGGTCCAGTGTTCCGTAATCTGCGTTCTTCGGCATGCCCTGTGGTCGTGAGTGTCAGCCAACCTGTAACACAACCGCCGGTTGCACAACTGCTGTACGACGAGCCGCCTGCACGGCAAGCAAAGTGCATCGCGGCCACACGTGACCCACCCTGGCAACTCTCCGATGGAGCCCGACGTCGATGCCTCCGCGACCGCACGACCGGTCGACGCCGCTGCCGAGACTCCGGATCTCGGCAAGACCGGACACGCCATCGATGGAACGCGGGGGCGCTCGGTGGAAAACACGGTACTCACCGTGCTTGCCGTGCTCTATAGCATGTATTTCGCAAGGGCATTTCTGGTCCCGATCGTCTTCGCGATGCTGCTCAACTTCCTGCTGAGTCCCCTCATCAGGGCGCTGAGCCGAGCGAGGGTGAAGCCACCGCTCGGCGCGGCTATCGTCGTGCTGCTCTTGGTGGGTTCCATTGGCGGCACCGTGTACGAGCTGGCCGGACCCGCGCAGCGGTGGGCCGCCACTGCCCCCGAGACCTTCGCCAGGGCGCAGGGCAAGCTTCGCAAGTACATCCGCCCCATGCAGCAGGTCTCGCAGAACATGGAGCAGGCCGCGGATGCTGTTGGTGGTTCGACGGAGAAGCGAGTGCCGGTCGTCGTGCAGCGTGGTCCCAGCGTAACGTCGCGGGTCTTCGGCACCACGCAGCGGCTGGCCACCGGACTGCTGGAGGTGTTCATCCTCCTCTACTTCCTCCTGGCCGGCGGCGACCTGTTTCTGCAGAAGCTCATCAAGGTGCTGCCGCACTTCAGCGACAAGGTGAAGGCGGTCGAGATCGCGCGCGCGACGGAGTCCGCCGTGTCCGCCTATCTCTCCACCTCGCTCCTCATGAACATCGGGGAGGCGGCGCTCGTGGCGCTGGTGCTCTGGTTTCTGGGGATGCCCAACGTGCTGCTGTGGGGGGCACTCGTGGTCTGTCTCGAGTTCGTCCCGTATCTCGGCGCACTGACGATCACCCTCGTGCTCGCCGTAGCCGGACTCACCACCTTTCCGGAACTCGGGAGGGCGCTGCTCATACCCGGCTCCTTTCTGGCCATCAACCTCGTGCAGGCCAACTTCGTGGCGCCCATGCTCCTTGGCCACCGTCTCACGCTCAATCCCGTGGCCATCTTCGTGGGCCTCGCGTTCTTCTTCTGGATCTGGGGAGTTCCAGGCGCCTTTCTCGCGGTTCCGCTGCTGGCCACCTTCAAGATCTTCTGCGATCACATCGAGGCGCTGGCTGCAATCGGCGAATTTCTGGGGCAGCGTGACGAAGATGAGCGACGCGTGACGGCCCGCTCCTGACGCACTGCGTCAGAACTTCTTCAGCACCTTGGCCAGCGCGTCGGCCACCTGCCCCGCATCCTCGTCATCATCCACCGCGATCTCCCGGGTCACCGCTGGAGCGCCAGGCGTGCGCTCCACATCCACCATCCAACCGATCGCCGGTCCGCCACAGCGCGCCACCGCTCCCGACGCAAGGTGCACGGTGAGCATACCGGGAAACTGATAGTCCACGAGCGCGCTCTTGAGCTTGCGCTGTAGCGCAGCCGCCACCGCGTGACCGCGTTCGTGCACACGCATCGCGTCGTCACCGATCGCATGCTCGAAGGTGGAACTCATCACTTCGGGTGGGAGATCGAAATCCGCCAGTGGATCATCGTCGCCGGAAGAGGGCTTGCTCATCGCGCAGCGGGATTAGAGGGAAGAAAGCTGTGGCCTTCGTAGACGGGCCGGAGGCACAGCTGTTCGGCTTCACATTCGATTTCTGACGCGCGGAGCTCACGTCGAGGGCGCACTGTACAACGATCGCGAACACCAACGGCCACGAGGCACTCGCTGCACCGCGCATGCCGCGACGGCCGGTGAACAGCCACCATCCGGTGCCCACCATCGCCACCTCGAGAATGGCGTCTGCCAGTGGGCGATCGTACATCCGCAGCCCGAACAACTCCTGGCCGGGCCAGATGAGCTTTCGCCCCGTCACGAAATCCGCCAGCGGATGCAGCAGCACCACTCCGGCGAAGATCGCGGTGAGCCCGGGCGATCCGGTCAGCAGCCATACGAGCCCGCCAACGCAGGCAGCCTGCACCACGACCGAGGGAATGGTGTGCGTGTAGAGTCCCGACGGACTGCACACCGCCAGCAGCGCGAGCACCACGTCAAGGACATCCGGCAGGTAGGCGGCAAACACCAGCGCAGCGAACAGTCCTGCGCCAAACCGACGAGGCTGTCGCGCGGCAAGGGCATATGCAATCCCGAGATGCCCCGCAATCACCCGGGTGCGAGAAACTTTCGCACTTCCTCGAGTAACCTGGGCGGAGAAACCGGCTTCGCGAGGTATTCCTCCGCGCCGGCCGCAAACGACGCATCCCGATCCCAGCTTCCCGCCAGTCCGGTCACGACGATGATCGGAATGTCATGCGTCGCGAGATCCTCCTTCAGCACACGCACCGCATTCCAGCCACTCGTCCCCGGCATCGTCACGTCCATCAGCACCAGATCGGGACGCGCACTTCGCGCAAGCTCCACTGCCCGCGCGCCGTCACCCGCCTCCAGCACCTCATAGCCGGCGGCACGCAGGATCTCGGCGTACAGCGCCCGCTGTTCGACGCTGTCTTCCGCGACAAGAATGAGTGGAGCGGCACGCTGGTCCGGCATGGGGGGTGGGAAGGGACAAGGCACGGTAACTCGCGCCCCTGCCCTCCCGCCATGCTCCTGCTCCCGACTTGGAGCCGGCGGAAGGACAGGCGCGCCGTGCGTGTGGTGCAGTAGCGTCAACCGGGCTGCCGCATGGCGGCCCGATCCATGCCTCGGCTCCCGCACCATGCTCCTCAGCCCAAAGCATCTTCCCCGGGTCGGCGCCATCGTCGGCCTGTTCACGCAGTACGGCCTCCGCGATGTCGCCGCGCAGCAAGGCCTCCTGGCGCTGGGAGTCGTCGAGCAGGAGGTCAGCGCCGATGAATCCGCAGACCGGGAAGCCCACGCCACGGGATTCAGACGTCGCCTGGTGGAGCTGGGACCGGCCTATGTGAAGCTCGGCCAGCTGCTCTCCACCCGCCCCGACCTGCTCCCCGCTCCCTACATCCGCGAGCTGGAGTCGCTGTAGGATGACGTGGGCCGCATTCCACTCGCCGAGATCGAGGAGACGATCGAGACAGAGCTGGGCGCGCGCATGAGCAAGCTGTTCGAGTTCTTCGATCCCGAACCGCTCGGCACCGCCAGTCTCGGACAGGCGCACGGGGCCCGGCTTCGTGAAGGTCGCGAGGTAGTGGTAAAGGTGCAGCGCCCGCATGTGCGCGCCCGGCTGGCCGAGGACATCGAGTTCTTCGGCGAGCTCGCACGTTTTCTCGATGGGCATACATCGATGGGCTCGCGGATCGACGTCGTCGGCGTCATTCAGCAGCTCGAACGTGCCCTCGCCGACGAACTGGACTACCGCATCGAAGCCCGAAGCTCGGCTGCCTTCAGGCGCTCGCTCGCGGAGTTTCCGCGCCTGATCATTCCGAAGGTTGTGGAAGCATACTCCACCGAGAAGGTGCTCACCACCGAGCGTGTGCGCGGTGTGAAGGTGGATGCGGTGTCGCCATTGGCGCGGCTGGAACATGACTTCACGCCGGTAGCCGAGGAACTCACTCGCGCGTATCTGAAGGGCATCACGATCGACGGATTCTTCCACGCCGATCCTCACCCGGGCAACGTCTTCATCGTGATGCCCGGCATCAAGAATCCGCGAACGCCGGCCGAGGTGGCGAGCGACGAGCGGCGCGGAGGCGCACGGGAGGCTACCACTCCGCTCTCGCGCATCGAGGCGGATGCGCAGGCCGCAGCCGCACCGCTGCCCGCGGGTATCGACGTCCGCCTGGCCCTGATCGACTTTGGCATGACGGCGCGACTCTCCATCACCATGCGCGATGCCGCCACGCGCCTGCTCATGGCGCTCGGCGAGAATCGTGGCGACGATGTCGCGAACACCCTCATCGAGCTCGGTCAGCCGAACGCCGAGTTCGATCGTGTGGAATACACGCGAGAGGTCTCCGGCCTGGTGGCGTGCAGTGTGGAACTCACCGCCGCCGAGATCCAGGCAGGCAAGGTGCTGTTCGACATTATCGATGTCTCATTCCGCACTGGCCTGCGCCTCCCCGCCGAGCTGACGCTGCTGGCCAAGGCGCTCTTCAATCTCGACGGCGTCACACGTTCACTCGATCCCGATTTCACTCCCATCGACACGATTCGCGAGTTCAGCAACAAGATCGCGATGACGCGAGCGCAGCGAGATCTCTCACCCCGGCGGTTGTACAGACTCGCAGCGGAGAGCAGCGACCTCATCGCATCGCTTCCGCATCGCATCGATCAGATCACGCAGCGTCTGGCGAACAACGAACTGTCCAGCAGGGTGGAGGTGCCGCAGCTCCCCTCTCTGATCGTCGCATTGCAGAAGGTGGCCAATCGCATCTTTTCCGGACTCGTGCTTGCCGGATTGCTCGTCGCCTCCGCCATGCTCCTTCCGTACTGGCGAACGCTCGGCACCGCCGGCTTCGTGGTGTCCGCCGCCCTCGGCCTGTACATGGTCATCTCGATCGCCCTCAGCGATCGTGAGCGGGACCGGCGCTGAGCGCATGGCGTCACCGCTCGTCCGCCGGCTTCCCGCCGCCGGCTCCCGCACCGATGCGATCGTGGTCCTCGGGCGCGGTGTGGATCCCGATGGCGCGCTGCCGAAGCTCGCGCGTCAGCGTGTCGATCGTGCCGCCGAGCTGTATGCCTGGGAGGTAGCGCCGCGGCTGATCTTCAGTGGTCGCTGTTCATTGATGACCAATGAGATTCCCGAGATTTCGGAAGCGGAGTCAATGCGACAATATGCGCTGGAGATCGGACTGCCCGCCGATCGGCTGTTCGTCGAGGAGATCTCTCGCGACACCATCGGCAACGCCTGGTTCGTGCTGAAGCAGTTTCTGGAGCCCAACGACTGGATGTCCATTCGCGTGGTAACGTCTGACTTCCACATCCAGCGCACCTCGTGGATATTTCAGAAGGTGCTCGGGCTCGGCTACGATGTCTCCTATTCTCCCGCAGCGTCGGAGCTGGATCACTCCACGATCGCAGCTCGCGCGCGTGAGGAGTCGGACATCTCTGCATTTCTCATGGAATGGATGGGCTCGATTCACGATGGTGATCCGGAGGCACTCGAGCGATTGATTCACTACTCGCATCCGGGCTATTCGGCGCAACCGACCGTGTCCCGTGAGGACATCATGCGCCGCGTGACGGAAATGGGACGCGCGCATCGCATGGAAGATGGATCGCCTCGCGGACACCGGGTCCGGCAAAGCCGGCTGGTGGACCTGTAGTTTCGCGGCGGTTCTTGCTCTGGAGGTCCGCATGATCTGTCTACTGCATGGATACCTG